>JBAVOA010000423.1:0-3271 GCA_049691635.1 Aestuariivirga sp.
GAATTGAGCGCGGCCTACCTTCTGGCAGTCACCCAGATCATATGGATTGACCTCCTGCTTTCCGGCGACAATGCGGTTGTCATTGCCATGGCCTGCCGGTCCCTGCCGGAAAAACAGCGCCGCATCGGCATTCTTCTGGGCGCCGGCGCTGCTGTCGGCCTGCGCATAGCCTTTGCATTTGTGATCAGCCAGGTTTTAGGCGTTCCCTTTCTCAAAACCCTCGGCGGCCTTCTCCTCATCTGGATTGCCATCAAGCTCGTGTGTGGCGAGGAAAAGGAAGGCAAGGAAGGCAAGGAAATCGCCGCCTCCGACCAGTTGTGGAAAGCCGTCGGCACCATCGCCATGGCTGATGCGGTCATGAGCCTCGACAATGTCGTGGCGATCGCGGCAATCGCCCGCGAGAACTATTCGCTTTTCATCTTTGGGCTGGCGCTTTCCATTCCCCTTATCGTGATTGGCGCCGCGCTGATCACCAATATAATCACCAAATTTCCCATATTCGTCTGGGCTGGCGCTGCTCTCCTGGGCTGGATCGCGGGCGAAATGATCATCGGCGATGCGGCGGCACTGGCCCATCTCGGCCTGCAGGTGCCTGAACAATGGCATTACGCCGCCGCAACTTGCGGCGCTGTCCTTGTCGTTGCGATCGGTTATCTGATGAAACCCAAGGACCAGAAATTAGCTTAGGTCCGCCCCAGGAAGTCGCCCTTGCCGAGTTCGACGCCATTGTGACGCAAGATGTTGTAGGCCGTTGTCATGTGGAAATAGAAATTGGGCAGCACGGCGCCTGAGAGATAGGCTTCCCCCTTCATCTCCGTATCCTTGCCGCCGATCTTGATGGTCACCGCGCGCGCGGCCGCACCGGCAAACTGCTCGCGCTTCAGGCTGCCGATAAAATCCAGAGTCTTGGCAATGCGCGCCTGCAGTTCGGCAAAGGTCTTTTCCTCATCTGGGTAACTCGGCACTGCAGTGCCAGAAAGCCTGGCACCACAACCCTTGGCTTGATCGCAGGCAATCAGCACCTGCCGGATGAGCGGCAGCATGTCGGGGAAAAGCCGGGCCGTAAGCAGCACATCGGGTTCAATTTTTCGGGCCTCGCAATAGGCTTCACCTTTCTTGAGGATCTTCGAAAGCGACTGCAGAGCATGGCTCAGGGGAACAATGGAACTATCGTACATAAGTAAGTCTCCTTATTTGAGGTTGCCGCAAAAACGTTGAATGCGCATACACGCATCTTCAAGGGTGGAAGTTGCAGTCGCATAGGAGATCCGGAAGAACGGCGAACTGCCGAAGGCCCCGCCGTGAACCGCAGCAACGCCTTCCGCCGCCAGCAGCTCGGTCACGAAATCCTCGTCCGTCTTGATGGCGTTGCCCGATGGCGCAGTCTTGCCAATCGCACCTGCGCACGAAGGATAGACATAGAAAGCCCCCTCGGGAGTGGGACAGGAAATGCCGCGCGCCTGGTTGAGCATCGAAACCACCAGGTCGCGGCGCTCCTTGAACACCTTGTTGTGGGCGGCGATGAAATCCTGCGGCCCGTTGAGCGCTTCCACCGCCGCCCACTGGGCGATTGAGGAAGGATTGGAGGTTGACTGCGATTGCAGCTTGGACATGGCCTTGATCAGCGCTTCCGGCCCGGCCCCATAGCCGATGCGCCAGCCCGTCATGCAATAGGCCTTTGAAACGCCGTTCATCGTCAGCGTGCGGTCATAGAGCTTCGGCTCCACCTGGGCTGGCGTGAAAAACGTGAAATCGTCATAGACCAGGTGCTCATACATGTCGTCCGTCAGGATCCAGACATGCGGATGCTTGAGCAGCACATCGGTCAGCGCTTTCAGCTCGGCCTTCGAGTAAGCCGCGCCACTGGGATTGGACGGCGAGTTCAGGATCAGCCATTTCGTCTTCGGCGTGATCGCCCTGTCCAGGTCGGCACCCGTCAGCTTGAAGCCGTTTTCGAGTGTCGTCTGCGGCACTATGGGCATGCCGCCCGCCAGCATCACGATATCTGGATAGCTCACCCAATAGGGCGCCGGAATGATCACCTCGTCGCCCGGATTGACCGTGGCCATCAGGGCGTTGAACAGCACCTGCTTGCCCCCGGTCCCCACCGAAACCTGGGAGGGCTTGTAGTCCAGGCCGTTCTCGCGCTTGAACTTGGCGCAGATCGCCGCCTTCAACTCTGGAATTCCGTCCACCGCCGTATATTTGGTCTTGCCCGAGCGGATCGCCGCAATGGCCGCCTCTTTGATATTGTCCGGCGTGTCAAAATCGGGCTCGCCCGCCGCCAGCCCGATCACGTCCTTGCCTTCGGCTTTCAGGGCCATGGCCTTGTTGGAGATGGCAATGGTGGCAGATGGTTGAATGCGGTTGAGCGCGTCGGAAATAAAGGCCACGGGGCTGGGTTCCTCGGTGAATGATCGCGTTGTGATCTAGGCGGAAGTACGCTTTGCCGCAAGCCTCAATCCGCCCCATGGAATTAATCTCGCGCCATGCCATGATGGGCCATGGCTGATTCACCCCTTCTCATTGTCGGCGGCGGCATCGCAGGGCTGGGCGCAAGCCTGGGCCTCGCCCGGATCGGCAAGTCCTCCCGTGTCCTGGAAAAGGCGTCAGCCTTTGAGGAAGTTGGTGCAGGCCTGCAACTCGGCCCCAATGCAGTGCGCGCACTCCAGTGGCTCGGCGCCTGGGATGCGGTCGCCCCCCATTGCGTCTCCCCAGCCGAAATCCATGTGCGCGATGGTCTCTCCGGAAATATCATGCAGCGCATTCCGCTTGGTGCAGAATTTGAAAAGCGCTTCGGCGCGCCCTACCGCGTGGCCCACCGGGCCGACCTGCTCAATGGCCTGCTCGAAACCGCCCGTTCAAAATCCTCCATAGCGCTGCAGAACAATGCCGAAGTCGCCGATGTTTCAATCGCCGATTCTTCCCTTTCCCTGAAATCGGGCAAAAGCCTCGCGGGTCAGGCCATCATCGCCGCCGACGGCGTGCATTCGATCATCCGGAAACGCCTCGCCGGACCACCTGGCGGAAAGCCCGTGGGCCATACCCTGCACCGCGGCCTCACCCCCTTGGCTGCACTTCCGGCATCCGTGGATGTGTCCGCGGTCACCCTCTGGCTCTATCCAGGCGGCCATGTCGTTCATTACGCGGTCAGCAATTGGACACAGTTCAACATCGTTGCCGCAGTCGAGGATCCTGAAATTTCCCTCCACACCGCCTTTCAGAGCGCCTGCCAGCCGCTCGCTGATATTCTCGAGCAGAAAATAAGCTG
>JBAVOA010000424.1:0-4305 GCA_049691635.1 Aestuariivirga sp.
TGGAATTATGCCATGGTGCAAGTCCGGGGCATTGCCCGGCTCAGAACCGATTCCGCCTGGCTCGAAAAACAAATTCAAGCTCTGACTACCCAACATGAAACGGGCCGCACCCCTTCCTGGGCCGTGAGCGATGCACCACGCACATATATTGAGAGTCAGTTGCGCGGCATCGTAGGCGTGGAAATCGAGATTGCGGCCATAGAAGGTAAATGGAAAGTCAGTCAGAACAGGCCGGAGGCTGATCGCAAGGGAGTTGCAGACGGGCTGTCACAAACCAACCCTGCTATGGCCGGTCTCGTAAAGCGTTACGGAAATATCTAAAGCTCAAACGTAATCAATGAACTTTCCCTCACAAAAGCCAGATCGCCGCCAAACCTAAAAACGCGAAGAACCCCACCACGTCGGTCACCGTGGTGACAAACGTGCCGGATGCTATGGCCGGGTCGATGTCGAAATGATCCAGTGTGAGAGGCACCAGGATGCCTGCCAGGGCTGCCGCCAGCAGGTTGATCACCATGGCCGCGGCGATCACCATGCCGAGCCGGTCCGAGCCGAACCACCACCAGGCAAACACCCCGATGATGGCGGCAAAGAGCAGCCCGTTGATCAGCCCCACGGAGCATTCACGAAGCGCCACGCGCATGGCATTGAGCGGCCCCAGGTTGCGCGTGGCCAGCGCCCGCACCGCCACCGTCATGGTCTGCGTGCCTGCATTGCCGCCCATGGAAGCAACGATCGGCATGAGAATGGCCAGCGCCACCAGCTGCTGGATCGTGCCGCCGAACCACGAGATCACCCAGGAGGCGAGAATGGCCGTGAGCAGGTTCACAAACAGCCAGGAAAAGCGCGAGCGCGTGATCTGCCAGACCGTGTCGGTGATGGTTTCCTCCGCACCTACGCCGCCCAGATGCAGGATGTCTTCCTCCGCCTCCTCCTGGATCACATCCACGATGTCATCCACCATCAGCGTGCCCACCAGCCGCCCCGCATCGTCCACCACGGCGGCGGAAACCAGGTTATATTGCTCGAACTTGTAGGCAATGTCCTCCTGTTGCTCGAGCACCTTGAACACTGTCTGCTCGCTGTTCATCACGCCGGAAACTTTGGCGTCGCGCTTGGAACGCAGCACGCGGGCCAGTGGCATCACACCCTTCAAATGAAAGCCCGGATCGACCACGTAAATCTCGACGAAGTCATCAGGGATATCCCGGGCGCTCCGCACATGGTCGATGGTCTGCCCCACCGACCAGAATTCTGGCACCGCCACAAACTCCGTCTGCATCAGGCGGCCCGCCGAATGTTCGGGATAATCCAGCGCCCGGTTCAGCGCCGCCCGGTCTTCCTTGGAAACCTTGGAGAGGATTTCCTCCTGCTCCTTCTTCTCCATGTCCTCAATGAGATAGAGCGCGTCATCCGTGTCGAGCTTCTTGATGGCCGACGCAATCACGTCATTGGGCAGCGCCTCCATCAGCGCGTCGCGCGTGTCCTCGTCGAGCTCGGCCAGTGCCTCCACGTCAAAGCCGCGGCCCAGGGCGGCAATCAGCTTGACGCGGTTGTCCTGCTCAAGGTTCGTGATGAGGTCGGCAAGATCGGCCGCATGAAGCTCGCGCGTGGCGGCGCGCACCGCCTTCTGGTCATCGCCGGCCAGGGCCTTTTCCACGCGGAGCAGAAAGTCGGGCGCAATCGAGCCCCACTCATCCCCCACCCGCATATCGCCCTGCACGTCCGTCATCTTGCGTGGTCCCCAGCAATGCGCTCTATCAGTAACACCTCTCAACACCATTCCACGGGCCAAGGCAACCAATGCGAACTGAAAATCTGGCGAAGCTCGCCGTGGCCATGTCGGGCATTGCCTGGGGCCTGTTCTGGATTCCGCTCCGCGGCCTTGGAGGCGCTGGCATTGACCGCTTCTGGGCCTTCGTCATCTTCAATGCGCTGCCAGCCCTGATGGTCCTGCCGCTGTTCATCGCGAGGTGGCGCCAGCAGCGCCAGGGCGGCCTCTGGCTTTTCGCCATCGGCCTTGCCATGGGCCTCACCCAGTTTTTCTATTCCCTCTCGGTGCTTCACACCGAAATCGTCCGCGCCATGATCCTGTTTTATTTCAACCCGGTGTGGACAACCCTCATGGCCCGCTTCTTTCTGGGCGAGGCGATCACCCCCATCCGCTGGAGCGCCATTGCTGTTGCCTTCGCCGGCATGTTCATCATTCTGGGCGTCGATCAGGGCGTCCCATGGCCCCGCAACTTGGGCGACTGGTCGGCCCTTGTGGCGGGCGTGGCCTGGGCCTCGTCAGTCGTTCTCTTGCGCCACCACCACGATCAAAAGCCCGTCGATCTCTTCATGCAGAACTTTATCTGGACCGGCACCCTGCTCGTGCCCCTTGTCCTCTTCGCCAATCCGGGCAACGCCCCGCCGCCGGGCCTGGTGGCGGGCCAGCTCTGGTGGCTCCTGCCCTTCATCCTGCTGATCGCCATGCCGGGGGTCTATTTGTCCATGTGGGCTGTGCCCCTGCTGGCGCCCGCCATCGTGGGCGTTCTCTATATGACGGAAATCAGCGCCGCCGCCATCAGCTCGGCCTTCCTCTCAGGCGAACCCTTCGGCGCGCGCGAAATCTCAGGCATCACCCTGATCACCATAGCCGCCATTTTGGAAAGCCTGCGCGACCTGCTGCGCCAGCGCAAATCCACCCCTCCTCTATCATCCCGGCGGTAAGCCGGGACGACAGGAGCTATCGCCCGCTCCGGAAGAACGACGCGTCCCCACCCGCAGCGGGCAATTGCAATGAAGGTGCTGTTCGTTGTAACCATTGCGCCCGCTTGATTTTAAAGGAGACGCGAGCCATGGACCGAGTAACCGGCGGCTGCCTGTGCGGCAACGTCCGGATTGTGGCGTCGGGACTCCCATACCGGGTCGGCCTTTGTCACTGTCTCGACTGCCGCAAGCATCATGGGGCGCTTTTTCACGCGTCCGCGATATTCCCTCAGGATGCGGTGACGGTCACTGGCGAAACCCGCGATTACGCCGGGCGGTTTTTCTGTCCCCGCTGCGGCTCGTCGGTTTTCGCCCGCAGCGCAGACGAAATCGAAGTGAACCTGGGGTCGCTCGATGCCCCTGACCAACTGGTGCCAACCTACGAAAACTGGACCTGCCGCCGCGAGTCCTGGTTGCCGCAGTTTCCGCTTGCGAGACGATACGACCGCGATCGTGACGCCACGAGCCGCTTTGAGGAGTAGGCCGCACGAAGGGTTATGGTGACAATGCGTTTAATTATCAATCTAAACACACTTAATTTCTCTATCGTTTCTTCTATTTAATGCACCATCACCGTAATCTCCAGCGCAAGCCTATCTCTCCTCTGTCATCCCGCGAGTTTCAAACACCCGCCATCCTTCACCACCCGCTTGGTCGAAGCCGGATGTTTCAGCAGCATTTTTGCAGGCCGGATGGGCCGAGGCACAAAATTCCCGCCGCAATTGGGGCAAACCCCTTTCAACACTGTTTCGGCGCAGCCCACGCAAAACGTACACTCATAAGTGCAAATCCGCGCATCCCCGCTCTCCGGCGACAAATCCCGGTCACAGCACTCACAGCTTGGGCGAAGTTCCAGCATCGTGGTTAATTCTTTTCAATCCGTCTGAGCCCCCACCAGGCCCCGCCACGCGTAGCCCGCAGGGCGAAGCGTGGTGCGGTCGAGAGGACTCGAACCTCCACGAGTTTCCCCGTTACCACCTCAAGGTAGTGCGTCTACCAATTCCGCCACGACCGCACGTCATTTGCGAATGGGCGTGGGATAACAGGGCATTTGCCCGAAAGCAACCCCTCGTTAATCCTTGGCTTGCGGCCCCTTAGGGTTAACAAACTGCAACCATATTAACCTGCATTTTCATAGACTTATAGCGCCCGTCTGAACCCGGCGGAAAGTCCCGCTGTGTATGGTGGAGCCACAATAAAAAACGGAATGGGGCATCAAATGAACATCAAGACCGCTGTGGGGGCGGCACTTTTAGGAATCCTGTGGAGTTCGTCTATGGCATTCGCTTTCGACACCGCTTCACAAGCGCCTGTCGGCCAATCCAGGAGATATTTTGAGAGCGAGTTCGGCAAGACGCTGCCGCCGGTTGGCTTTGTGCAGTTCTGCGCCAGCAATCCTGAGGACTGCAAGGCCAGGGGCGGCAAGACCTTCAAGCTTGCCATGTCGCCGGACCGCTGGAACCTGATCTACCAGGTGAACAGCTATGTGAACGGCAAGATTGCGCCGGTGAGCGACCAGGATCTTTATGGCGAACCGGAGCGCTGGGCCTATCC
>JBAVOA010000425.1:0-1518 GCA_049691635.1 Aestuariivirga sp.
GCGCCAGGGTGGTCATGGCGGGACCAAGATCGGAACCGCCGATGCCGATGTTCACAACGTCGGTGATCTCGCTGGCCCGCACACTCCCGGCGAATTTCGCCATGGCGGCCAGCACGCCGCGCACATCCGGCATCACATCCCGCCCAGCCACCATCACAGGTGCGTTTGACTGGTTGCGCAACGCCGTGTGCAACACCGCGCGGCCCTCGGTGATATTGATGATAGCACCTGCAAACATCGCATCGCGCTTCCTGGCAACCTCCGCTGCCGTGGCCAGCGCCAAAAGCTGCTTCAGTGTCTTCGGCGTCACCGCGCATTTGGAGAAATCCAGCAGCAGGTCATCCTGCCTTGCCGAAAATTCAGCGAACCGGTCACCCCGCCCCGCAAAGGCCTTGCGCATATCGAAAGGCGCCGACATCTTGTGATGCAGGCTTAAATCCTTGAGTGCTTTGCTGACCTTGTCTGACTGCGCCATGATAACCCCAAGCCTGAAACGCGATTCTTCCTCGCGTTTCTATACCCTTGGAAAGGGACGTCAATCACGCCGCCTGGCGCAGCGCCTTGCCGTCGAGAAGATTGTCAAACAGGGCCCGGCTCGTGGCCGCCATCTGCGGCATCAGGGGCAGCGCCTTGGCACACACCTTGGGATAGGCATTGGGGCCGAGGGCGTCATTCAGCCATGCGATATATTGCGGGATATGGGCCCAGCGCGCGACGAGTTCCGGTGTCAGCTCCGCATGGAACTGGGTGGCGAGCAGCGTATCGGCCACCGCCATGATCTGCACCTGGGTGCTGGGCGAAGTGGCCAGCACTTCCGCACCTTCGGGCAATTCCTGCACTTCGGCGTGGTGCCACTGCATGACCTTCAGGGTGGGCTTCAGGCCCGAGGTGATCTGGTGCCTGCGCCCAAGGGCTGAGAGCTTCACGTCGCAAACGCCCACTTCGGCCTTGCTGGACAAGCCCACCTTGCCGCCGAGTGCCTCGGTCAAGAGCTGCAGGCCGAGGCATATGCCCAGAAACGGCCGGTTGCGGTGAACGGCCCATTCCCTGATGGCCCGCTTTTCATCCACCAGCCAAGGGTAGGCCCCGGTTTCCCACACATCCATGGCCCCGCCCATGACCAGCATGAAATCATAAGGGGCAAGAGATGGTATCTCCTCGCCCCTGTGCAGCATGACAATGTCGATCCCGGCTCCCCGCGCGCGCAGGAAGTCGCCGAACAGCCCGGGAGGTTCGTCATCCATGTGCTGGAACACAAGGGCTTTGCTGATCATGTCTCGGGTCCTCATGTCCAATTGAAGAGGCTGGGTAAATAGGGCTTAACTCGCGAATCGCAACAGGTATGTTTGTCGCAGGATTTAATGAATCAAAAGCAAAGGACAATCCAGTGACAGTGCCGCGTCGGGCGATTTTTCTTGCCCTGTTCCCCTTTGCCTGCGGCTACTTCCTGTCCTATCTGCTGCGCGCCGTGAATGCCGTGGTGGCCCCCGACCTGGTGCAGGATTTTGCCGTGTCGCC
>JBAVOA010000426.1:0-3038 GCA_049691635.1 Aestuariivirga sp.
CCTGAATGCGGCGGGCAAGGTCATCGGCCAGGGCCTGATGGTCCTCGCCGGTTCTTGCGGCAAGTGAATCGACTTTCTGGTTCAGTTCAGCCGTCAGTTTTTCCAGCTGTGCATCAAACACGAGGAACATCTCCGACAGCATTTGCTGTTGCGTATCCAGGTTTTTCTGAAGGTCGGCATTTATCTGGGCAGACTGGTCGTGGATTTGCTGCTGCGTCTCGCCGGATGCGACAAGCAGTTTTTCGCTGGTCACGGCAAGATCATTGTAGCGCCTCTCGAGCGCCGCCAAAGCTTGCTGGGCGGCCCGGTCAGATTCTTCCAGAATGGAGATAACCTCTTCCATCCGGGCCTCGTGCAGGCGCCGTGTTGGGCCGACCAGGACGCGGCGGATATCTGCCAGTGACTTCGCCGGATCAATATCTTCGGCCAAAGCATCCAGCACCTTCTTGCTGAGCACCGACTCCGAATATTTCGAGCCAGACTGCATCTTTTCAAGCGGCGTAAACCGCGGCGACTGGGTCGCGACAGAATTCTGGGAATTTGATTTCGGTTCGGCGTTTTGTTCGCCCATGGCGGCGGAGTTGGCGGCACCTTCTTCCCCGGAAGAAAATGGATAGACACGACCCAAAGGCTGGCCTGATTGTTCGAGGTGTCTTGGAATCACTTTAATCTCCTTGGGGTCAATTTCCGCCGTAAGATTGTAGAGTCCTGAACGCTGCGTGAAACCGCCAACAACCGTAAACTGGAGTTCGCCGAATTCGTTCATTTTGCTTTTCTTACTGACAAAAAACTCAATCTGGTGACACACTGTTAAAACATATTAGACTTGAACCCTGTTTCATCACGGGACAAACAGGGCCAACAAAAGTTCAAAACCAAGGTCAGAACCAGTTGCAACTGGAGATATGCAAGACCAGGGCCAACCAACAATAACCTTGAATATCAAACTATATAAGGTTTGAATCCACTTGTAACTATCGGATCGGTAAAGATTTAACCTTACTTGACGGAGTCTTTTCGTGACCTCGCGCGGCATCCCCGGCCAAATCCGGCCAGCCAAATATGTCCGCCCATGAGGGCGACCGTGCCTGACGGCCTGAAGTCGGGAATTGAGGGGTATTTGGCCGAAATAGAGGCGGGCTCACTGGTGGAAAAATCTGCCCGCATGACCCAGGGGTACCGCCAGGGCAGGGGATCTGACAAAACACTCGATTTTGGCGCCTATCTGGTTGCAAGGCTGCCGGCAACCTTTGCGGCGATCGGTTTCTGCCTTTCTGAGCTTGGGCGAAGGCTCCCCCAATTCTCACCTCAGTCAGTCCTTGATGCAGGCTCCGGCCCAGGAACCGCCGGCTGGGCTGCAACGACCGTCTATCAGGATATCTCACGTGTCACCTTCATGGATAGCAACCCGCGTTTCCTGCAACTGGCCACCAGGCTTGCGGCAGGGAGCGACCATCCGGCGCTGCGCCAGGCGGAGGCGCTGTTGGCGGACCTCGGCAGCCCATTACCGCAGACCTCTGCCGATCTGGTCGTTGCCGCCTATGCCCTGGCGGAAATGCCCCTGGAGCAGTCAGGCAGGACGGCCATGGCCCTCTGGCAGGCCTGTGCAGGCGCGCTACTCATTATTGAGCCCGGCACTCCCCAGGGCTTCGCGCGGATCAGCCAGGCGCGATCGGTCCTGATTACGGCAGGAGCCAGCCTTGTGGCCCCTTGCACCCATATGAACGCCTGTCCCGTCCTGAAGCCCGATTGGTGCCATTTTTCGGTACGGCTTCCCCGCAGCCGTGAACATATGCATGCCAAGCAGGCCAAAGTGCCCTTTGAGGACGAAAAATTCAGCTACTTGATTGCATCGCGCCATGCCAGCAAGCGCCACAGCGCGCGCATCCTCGCACCACCCCGGGAAACCAAAGCCCAGACCTCCTTCAGGCTCTGTGCCGAAAACGGCCTCTCCACGCGAGATATTGCGACACGTGACAAGGCGGAATACAAGCGGGTCCGCAAATTGGCCTGGGGTGACGTATTTGAATAGTGATGAAGGAAAAAAACCACTATGACCAGAAAACTCATCTCCTCCGGCTCAAAGTTTGAAACGGAAATGGCCTATTCCCGCGCTGTCGTAGACGGCAACTGGATCTTCGTTTCCGGCACCACGGGTTTCAACTACGCCACCATGGAAATTTCGGAAGATGTGGCGGCTCAGGCGGAACAGACCTTTCTCAACATAAGGGCAGCAATGGAAAAAGCCGGATTTGCTCTGGAGCACGCGGTGCGCGTTCATTACATCCTGCCAAAAGCCGAAGATTTCCCAGCCTGCTGGCCGGTGTTGAAGAAGTTTCTTGGCGACATTCGTCCGGCCTCAACCATGTTTGTGGCTGGATTGGCCGATCCGCGCATGAAGATCGAGATTGAGATCACGGGCAAAAAGCCGGCCGCCTAGCTTGACACGGGGGGAGGGCTCCTCTATCCACCGCGCTGTTGAATTGCGGGAGTAGCTCAGTTGGTTAGAGCGTCGCCCTGTCACGGCGAAGGTCGCGGGTTCGAGCCCCGTCTCTCGCGCCATTCAATGTAGCAAAAAGGGCCGCAGAAACGCGGTCCTTTTGTATTTTTGCAGTCTTCGGCCATGCGGCTTTTGAAACGCTTGCGATAGGGCCCGCGCTGCGCTACCAAACGGGGGAATCTGGCCTGCGCCGAGGCAAGCCTGAGACGGGGTCAAATGCCGGAACTTCTGAGAGATTATCTACCGATTGTCATATTCATGGCCGTGGCCGCGGGCATTGGCCTGGCCCTGATGATCGCACCCATCCTCATTGCGGTCCGCAATCCCGATCCGGAAAAGCTTTCTGCCTACGAATGCGGCTTCAATGCTTTTGATGACGCGCGCATGAAGTTCGATGTGCGGTTCTACCTGGTATCCATCCTCTTCATCATCTTCGATCTCGAAGTGGCCTTCCTCTTTCCCTGGGCCGTGAGCCTGAAGGAGGTCGGTGTCCTGGGCTTCTGGTCCATGATGGTGTTTCTGGGGTTGCTCACAATCG
>JBAVOA010000427.1:0-2329 GCA_049691635.1 Aestuariivirga sp.
GACCTGGCACGGCCGTCCATGCAGCGGATGGCATCGGGCGAAAAATTCATTCAACTCTCCGGCGAAGACGGAACCGCTTTGGCCTTCAACGCCCACGGCGGCGTGGGCTGCATTTCGGTCACTGCCAATGTGGCGCCACGCCTTTGCGCCCAGTTCCAGGACGCCACGTTGAAGGGCGATTATGCCGCGGCCCTGAAGTTGCAGGACCGGCTCATGCCGCTGCACCACGCCATGTTTGTCGAAACCAGCCCGGGGCCGGTCAAATACGCCGTAAGCCTGCTCGGACACTGCCTGCCAGAGGCAAGGCTGCCCATGATCCCGGTGATTGAATCAACCAAAAAGGTTGTGCGCGCCGCCATGGTTCATGCGGGGCTGCTGAACTAAGATGTCTTCGAAGAGCGGCGGCACAAAAGCGGCCCGCAAACAGGTTGGCATCAAGGTTGTGGCCGATAATCGCCGCGGCCGCTACGAGTATGAAATCCTGCAAACCTTTGAGGCTGGGCTTGCCCTGCAGGGCTCCGAGGTCAAGTCCTTGCGCGAAGGCCGCACAAACCTCGCGGAAGCCTATGCCACCATGAAAAAGGGCGAGCTCTTTCTCCTCAACTCCAATATCCCGGAATACCGCGAAGCCAACCGTTTCAACCATGACCCGAAACGTCCGCGCAAGCTTCTGCTTCACGCCAAGGAAATTCAGAAACTCTCGGTAGGCATCACCCGCGAGGGACTGACGATCATTCCGTTGAAGATTTTCTTCAATCCCCGTGGCCGCGCGAAAATCGATATCGCCCTGGCCAAGGGCAAGAAACTTCATGACAAGCGCGAGTCCATCAAGGATCGTGATTGGAACCGCGAAAAATCTCGCCTGATGCGCGACAAAGGCTAGCTCGCCAAATATCTTACACCATGATCCTCATAGCAATAGGCAGCAACATCTCCGGCCCCTGGGGCACGCCTCGGCAAAGCGTGCAACATGCCTTGCGGGCGCTGGACCGCGACGGCATCAAGCTTGTGAAGGCATCGCGATTGCTGCTGACCGCGCCCTATGGCAAGCCCAATCAGCCACCATTTGTAAATGCCGTAGCGCAGATCAAAACCCACCTGCCGCCCCTGGCTCTTTTGCAAAGACTCAACGAAATCGAACGAAAAGCCGGACGGCGCAGAACGACACGCTGGGGTCCGCGCACCCTTGATCTCGATATCATCGATTATCATGGCCTCATAAGACCATCGGGAAAGCTCATTCTTCCCCATCCCGGCATTGCTGAACGTGTTTTCGTCGTCAAGCCCGTATCCGAACTGTCGGCAAGATGGCGCCATCCCAAAACCCGTCTTTCGGCGCTGAACATGCTCCGGAAGCTGAAAGGCCATTCGCTAGGCGGTGAGATTTAAGGACGTCTTAACGCTCCTGCGTCACAATTGAATCTGCGGCATTGTTCGGGCCGAGGTAGGTGAGTGAATATGGGTATGAAATATTTGGCGGCTGCGGCCGCCAGCTGCATTTTAGCAGCAGCGCCATTGCAGGCGGGACAACTGAAATTCGATCCCGCGACCTTCAAGATATATGGCGGCATGGGCAGCGGGCAAACGGCGAGCCTGATGACGCCGCAGGAGGATTTTGGAACCTCCCGGAAAATCGTGAAATTTCATGAGCCGATGGATCCAGGGTCGATCTTGATCCGCACCTCCGAGCGCCGCCTGTACTATGTTTTGCCGAATGAGCAGGCCATCATGTATCCTGTAGGGGTCGGTCGCGAAGGTTTCACCTGGTCAGGTCAGAATGTCGTCACCCGAAAAGCTTCCTGGCCTGAATGGCGTCCACCCAAGGAAATGATTGAGCGTGAAGCAAAGCGCGGCCATGTTATTCCTGCATTCATGGAGGGCGGGCCACAAAATCCGTTGGGGGCCCGGGCCCTTTACATAGGTGGCACCGAATACCGTATTCACGGCACAACCCAGCCCTGGAGTATCGGACAGGCTGTCTCCTCCGGTTGCATCCGCATGATGAATGACGAAGTGATCGATCTCTTCAACCGGGTTGAGATCGGCGCCAAGGTAATCGTCGAATAATTCAGAATAATTATTGGGATAGCGCGCAAAGGCGCGAACCTTAAACCCTCCATTAACCTGAACGAGCCATTATCCGTCTGTAAGTTCGTAGGTGGAGTTCGCGTATGCGTGTCGATTCATGTGCCCCAAAAGGGCTCTCAAAATTCAATATTTTGGCATCAGCCGCTCTCGCGGTCATGCTGGCAGCGTGTTCCAACGCAGTTGAACGCTTCGCCGAAAACCCATCAGCAAAAAACCCTTCCGACGCAGATCCGGTCTACAC
>JBAVOA010000428.1:0-2349 GCA_049691635.1 Aestuariivirga sp.
TGGAATGTCTATTGCGACTGGTATGTGGAGCTGATCAAGCCGATTTTGTGCGGCACGGATGCTGCCGCCAAAAAGGAAACCCAGGCCTCGGCGGCGTGGGTCCTCGACCAGATCATGATTCTGCTGCATCCCTTCATGCCGTTTGTGACGGAAGAGCTCTGGCAGCAGACGGCCAAGCGCGAGCACTGGCTGATGGAAGCGGAGTGGCCCACCTACAAGGGGCTGGGCGACAAGAAGGCGGACGCGGAGATCGAATGGGTGATTGCGATCATTTCCGAAATCCGCTCGGTGCGGGCCGAGATGAATATTTCCGGTGGCTTGAAAATCCCTTGCGTGCTGGTGGGAGCCAACCGGGAGTCGCGGCGTATTGCGTCCGCCTGGGAAAATGAGATCATCCGCCTGGCGCGGCTTTCTTCAATCTCGTTCGAAGATCAGGTGCCCAAGGCCTCGGCGCAGATCGTGCTGAACGAAGCAACGGTCGCGCTGCCGCTCGATGGCGTCATCGACTTCGCCACGGAAACGGCGCGGCTGAAGAAGGAACTGGAAAAGATCGAGAAGGAACAGGCCTCCATCGCCGGCCGCCTGGGCAACCCCGGCTTCGTCGCCAAGGCGCCGGAAGAGGTTCTGGTCGAAACCCGCGAACGCAAGGCCGAGCTGGATGTGCAGCGGACGAAGACGGTTGAGGCGTTGAAAAGGCTGGGGTGAGTAATACTCCCGCTTCTCATCATGACCGCGCTTGACGCGGTCATCTTCTTTGCCTTCTATATGCCATGGCGTCTGGCATTTGTTACATCATGACAAATCGCCCGCGTGGCGTGCTCTACACCGGCGTTACGACCGACATCGGCAGGCGGGCCTATGAACATCGCGAAGGCCTCGTCAAGGGATTTACCAGCCGGTATGGTTTGCGGCGACTGGTTTTTTACGAGGAGTTTCCCTTGTTCATGGACGCCGTGCAGCGCGAGAAGAACATAAAGCATTGGCCGCGACAGTGGAAAATTGAGCTGATTGAAAAGATGAACCCGGAGTGGGAAGACCTATTCTATTCCCTTGCCTGAACAAAGAAGATGGCCGGGTCGAGCCCGGCCACGATGAGAAGGGTGAGTGCGTAAAACCCTCATCATGACCGCGCTTGACGCGGTCATCGTCTTGGGTGTCATTTGTGTCCATGATCTCTGTCCTCTCCGACCATGTCGAAACACCTCTCGGAACCATGCTGCTGGTGGCGCGGGATGGCATGATGATCGGGCTGGAGTTTGACGACCAGCCGGAGCGGGTGGCGCGGGACTTGCGGCTGCGGTTTGGCAGCGCCGAGCGTTTTCCGGCGGATAACCCCAATGGCTTTTCCGACCGCATCCGCGCCTATTTCGGCGGAGACATGACGGCTATCGAGAACATCCCCACGGATGGCGGCGGCACGGAATTCCAGCGCCGTGTGTGGGAAGAGCTCAAGCGCATCCCTTGCGGGGTGACGATCTCCTATGGCGAGCTGGCCAAGCGGCTTGGCGACAAAAACCTCATGCGGGCAGTGGGGCTGGCCAACGGGCGCAATCCCATTTCGATCGTGGTGCCCTGCCACCGGGTGATCGGGGCCGACGGCTCGCTGACCGGCTATGGCGGGGGCCTGCGACGCAAGGAGTGGCTGCTGAAGCATGAGGGGGCGCTTCTCATTTAACCCGGCGATCCGTTTTCGGGTGGCTGGCATCGCACGAACCTGCCAGAATCTGTCCATGATTACATATCTCGCGATGCCCACCAAAGAAGCCCGCGCCTATCAGGCGGGCGCCCTTGATGCCTATGGACTGGCGCCGGAGCGGCACGTGTCCGACGGTGACGGAGTTCCGTGCCGCCACTGCCTGCAAGATGTGGCTGCCGGAGAGGAGTATCTCATTCTGGCCTACCGGCCGTTTCCGGCCCTGCAGCCCTATGCGGAGACGGGGCCGATTTTTCTTCACGCCAGGGCCTGCGCGCGGGCGGGTGAGGCGCATGAAACGCCGCCGATGCTGGCCAAACGCGGAGCGCATTTGATCAAGGGTTATTCCGGGGATGACCGGATTGTTTATGGAACGGGAAAGATCGTGCCTTCGGCGGAGCTCACCGCTGAAGCCGCAAATATCCTCAAGCGCGATGATGTGGCCTATGTGCATGTCCGGTCATCGGTGAACAACTGCTACACCTGCCGGATTGAACGGGCCTAGACCTTCACCGTCTTCCGGTTGCGCAGCACGTGCTCACAGCTCGCTTTCCGGCTATGGCGGGGGTCTGCTCCGCCATGAAGGGGCATTGCTGGTGTGAGCGTCCCCACACCGGCAATCCCGGTTCGGAGCATTTTCTGGGCCGCTCCGGTAG
>JBAVOA010000429.1:0-2376 GCA_049691635.1 Aestuariivirga sp.
CTTGTGGCGCAGCAGGTAATTGTTCACATCCTCGATGGACTTGAACTCGTGGGGGCCGTGTTCGCGGGGCACGACGATCTTGGGATGGGTGCCGTCAAAGCTGTCGAAGAAATTGATGTATTCGAATTTGTTGATCCAGCGGCCAAGGCCCAGGATATTGTAGGGGGTGGGCGAAAGGAAAGTGATGGGGGTCTGGTTCTGCCTAAAGAAGGCGTAGATTTCGGACAGGCTTGTCAGTTTTGTTTTTTTTGCCGCTTTACCCAAATTCGCTCTCCCACACACACGCGTGGGGCAAGTTAAGCCTAATTCACGGGATTAGAAAAGCCGTGGCGGAACCTGCAGCGGGAATTTTTATTTTCCGGCGATGGCCTGGGCCTGTTCGAGGGGCTTTACAAATTCGATGGCCACACCGTTTTCGAGATAGCGGACCACGCGGCCGCGCATCTTGCCCAGCATCACATAGGTGCCGAGGCTTGGCAGCACATCGACGGTGATGCCGGCGCCGGAGACGGAAATATCGACGACTTCGCAATTATAGACCCGGCCGTCGGGCAGGGTGATTTGCGATTGGCTGTCGCGCGGTTCAAAGCGCGCATGCCTGCGGCCCTCCTCACCATTGGTGTTGCGTTCGCCCAGCCATTTGATGCGCGATTCAAGTTTCTCGAGGCGGCTGCCCTTGAGCGCAAAGGAGATGCGGAAGCCGCCGGGCACGGCCTTGTCGGACACCGCTTCGATGCGGCCCAGTTCTTCGAGATAGGCCACAATCGTGAGGCCGATGGGAGGGATTTCGCTGGTCAGGAAGGTGGCGCCTGTGGTGGTCAGATTGGTGACCTGGCAGGGGTGCTCGGACATGTCGGGAAGCATGTAGCGGCCATAGAGAACCCGGGCCTGTTCCGGGCCTGCGGCGGCTGCTTGTGTCTCGGCGGTTGCGTTCACTTTGGGACCTCAAAACCATTGCACGCCCCGGGCACCGGCCCTGCGTGCGATTCTGGCCACACTTATACCAGTTCTGGTAACCCTAATCAGCGCCTGTAAAGGGGAGGTTAAGAAAGTGAAAATTTTGCCTAGGGGCGTCCGCCCCGGATCAGGCGGAAGCCGCCGGGCTGCAGGTTGAGCTCACGGAGGGGCATCAGTGTATCGCCCGGCACAGGTTCGGTCCAGATGGTGCGGACTCCCGACAGCTCCAGATGGGTGATGCTGTCATAGGCGATGGCGGAAATGTCGCGGGACGGAAAAACGCCGCCAAAGATATGAAATCGCATGCCATTCCGCGCCTGGATGGGCACGCCGAGAAGTTCGGCGCCGATCACCTGTTCGGTATCGGTGGTCAGGTGGTAGCGGATGAGGCAGGGCTGCAAACTGGTCACCACCGCGTCAAAGCGCTGTTTCAGGGTGTCGCGCTCAAAGCTGCTCCAGCCTGCCAGTGCATTGGTGGAGGTGAGGGGCTTGCGGTAGAGCAGGCTGGTCTGGCTGCCGGAAAGGCGCCATTTGTAGGTCTGATGCAGGTGATCGCGTTCCAGCATCACCAGATTGGGAACGATGCTGCTGATCTGCCTCAAATCGAGATCGTCACGGCGGGGGGCGGCGTTTTCGCCGCGGATCTTCTCCCAGAAGCGGAACAGCGCGCGGGTGCCCGGATGGAGAATCTGGGGATAGGCTTGGCTTGTGTCTGTATTGCCGTTAACTAACATTCCGTAACCCCAAGCCCCGCCTGTGCCAATCGTGAACTTCCTGGGTCAGCTTTGCAGGGGCCATGCCATTTGACGGGAGATCCACTGCCGATGACCGAACCAGAGGCCGAAAGACCGGAAATAGCGGCGCATGAACCGTTCTTCCGGGGGCCGAAAATTGTTCTCATCCTGATTGCGGTGCTGGTGGCCGTACATCTTGTGCTGCAGGCGGCGGGCCCGGACTGGCAGACCTGGAGCCTCTATGCATTTGCCTTCATTCCGGCGCGGATTTCGGGCGCTGCCGCGTTTCCGGCGATCTGGGGATCGCAGGTCTGGTCGTTCCTGACCTATGGGTTCCTTCACGCCGACATGATGCATCTGTCTTTCAACTGCCTGTGGCTGCTGGTGTTCGGTTCCGTGGTGGCGCGAAGGCTGGGGGCAAGCCGGTTTCTGCTGCTATCGGCTGCCTCAGCCATTGCCGGTGCTGCTGCAACGCTTCTCACCCATTGGGGGGAAGTGGCCATCGTGATCGGCGCATCGGGAGCGGTTTCGGGGTTGATGGCGGCGGCCATTCCGCTGATGTATGGCCACGGGCTCCGCCTGGGCGACACCTACCGCCGTGACATCGCCAGCATCATCCCGTTGCGGCCGATTGAAATTCTCACAAACCGGCGGGCGCTGTTTTTCACGGTGATGTGGCTTGCGG
>JBAVOA010000430.1:0-3390 GCA_049691635.1 Aestuariivirga sp.
GCCCGATCTCACGCGGCTTTCGGTACGCAATGGCGGAGTGTTTCCCCGGGAGCGGCTGCAGGCAATTATTGACGGGCGTGAGGCCCTGAAGAACCACGGCGACCGCGAAATGCCGGTGTGGGGCGTGTGGTTCAAGATGGAGGCCGAAGAAGACCTGGGTGGAGCCGAAGGCGACGAGGGCACGGTTCAACGGCGTATCAAAGGCCTGATTGACTATCTTGAGTCCCTGCAAGAGCCTTGAACTGAACTTCTCTTGCACAAGGAATCAACCGCCGGAGAAGTAATCCTTTTTTGCGGAATTTGCGCTCACCAAACCTGCATTTATGTCCGCCTCAAGCAACGCGCGGTCACGCAATCCGGGATCACCGAAGCCGCCGCCGCCGGGGAGTTCGACCACCAGACTGTCGCCTGCCGGGATGACATGGATTCCCTTGTCGGGCAAATTCTTGCCGCTTCCCAGACGGGCCACACCTTTTACGCCGGAGCTGCCACCATCCCGGCCTTTTGCGGGGTTTTTGATGCGGTCAAAAGTTGCGGCGGAAATGGTGAAGGGGGCTTTTTCGCGGTTGGCGATTTCGATCCGCTGCGAAAGTCCGCCGCGCCATTCGCCCGCCCCTGCGCTGTCGGTGAGATATTCCTTGTGCCTGAAATAAAGCGGGCATTGGTTTTCCGTGACTTCAATGGGAATGGCGCCGATGCCGGAGGGGAACGCTGTTGTCGCCAGACCATCCTTGCCGGGCCTGCCGCCAATGCCGCCAAGTGCAATGCTGATCACACCGAATTCTTTTGCTTTTGCAGTTTCATTCGTGGGCACGCGGCCATGGGCGCTGTTCAATCCGAGAATCCAGATGGAGCCAGCGCTTTCTGCCTGCACTTTTCCCGGCAGTGCCTGGGCGAGGCAGCCGAATACGGCGTCAGCCAGCATCTGGCCGATGACATGGCGTGCGGTGACGGGCGAGGGCCTTGTGGGATCAACGCAGGTGCCCGCTTCGGTAACGAGATCAAAGCAGGAGAGCGAGCCGATGTTGTTTGGCACATGGGGTGCGATCACGGCCTTGAGGCCGAAGACGGAATAGGCGTGGGTATAGGTGCGGGGAGAATTGATGCCGAAGATGGATGCTGCAGAAGAGCCGGTGAAATCAATCGTGATCTTGCCTGCTTTGATGGCAAGTTTGGATTTGATTGTGATTGGACCTTCATAGCCATCGAGCGGCATCTCGTAAGTCCATTCGCCATCCGGCATCGCCTTGATGGCTTCGCGGGCACCTTTTTCCGATGTGGTGAGAATGTGCTTGGCCAGCGGTTCGAGGCTGGTGAGCTTGAACTCGTGCATCATCTCAATCAACCGGCGCGCGCCTGTATCATTGGCGCTCACCAGCGAGAGCAGGTCGCCGCGCACCTCCACGGGGTTCCTTGAATTGGCGAGGATCACGGACAGCAGTTCCTCATTGATCTTGCCTTCCTTCCGCATTTTCAAATGGGGAATGAGGGTGCCTTCCTCGAAGGAGGAATTGGCCTTGGCCGACATGCCAACGCCGCCTACGTCAATCACGTGGCAGGTGCTGGCGAAGAACGCCACCAGCTTCCTGCCGAGGAAAACGGGCGTCATCATCACGTAGTCGAACAGATGTCCGGTGCCGAGCCATGGGTCATTCGTCACATAGACATCGCCGGGCCTCATGGTGGATTGCGGATAATGCTTGAAGAAATGGCCCACGGCCGTGGCCATGGTGTTCACGTGTCCCGGGGTTCCGGTCATGGCCTGGGCGATCATCTGGCCATCGGCGTTATAAACACCGGCGCTGAGATCGCCTGCTTCGCGGGTGATGGTGCCGAAGGCGGTACGCAGAAGCGATTGGGCCTGTTCCTCGACGACGGCAATCAGGCGGTTCCACATGACCTGGGTGCGGATGGCATCAAGGGCTGACTTGCTCATTTCGCGCGCTCCAGAATGATGTAGCCCAGGCTGTTGATCTTCGCCTTGAAGTTCGCACCCACGATGGTTGAGGTCTCGTCTTCGGCGATGATTGCTGGGCCTTTGAGGGTGGCACCGGGCTTCATGTCGAAGCGCCAATAGACGTGAGCCATGAGCTGTTTTCCCAGGGCGGGATCATAGATCAGACGCTTGCTTCTGGGCTTCGGCGTTGATTTGGCTGACGTATTTGTAGCCCGCTTTGGCTTTTTGCTTTGGGATGAAACGGTCACCGACCAAGTGATGGCTTCCGCCTCCTGATTGGGGATCCGCAGGCCATAGACCTGTTCATACTGGGCCTCGAAGGCCGCCTTGAGTTTTACCCCATCGGCATCCTTCAGCGTTTTGACGGGAACTGAAACGCGGATTTCATGGCCCTGGCCCACGTAGCGGCAATCGGCAATGACCTGCACCGTGGCCTTGGTTCTTCCCAACGCCGGCTCCACAACAGCGCGGGCATCCCCTGTCATGTGGTGTAATAAATCATTCACGGCTTTCGCATTGAACCTATCCAGCGAGACCGCTGCACTGCGCGTCACTTCATAAGCGATGGGCGCGCGCAGGAAGCCGATGGCCGAGCCTACTCCCGCGCCCTTTGGCACGATGATGGTTTTCACTCCCACTTTTTCCGCAAGCCGGCAAGCATGAAGCGGTGCGCCGCCGCCAAAGGCGATCATGGTGCAGGCGGCAATATCGCGGCCGCGCTCAATTGCATGGACACGCGCCGCATTGGCCATGTTCTCTTCGACGATTTCGGTGACGCCAGCGGCCGACCAGAAGCCTTCAAGGCCCAACGGGTTGCCGATGGCTTTTTGCAAAGCCATTTTCGCACCCGCTTCATCAAGCTTGATCTTGCCGCCGGCAAAATAGGCGGGATCGATTTTGCCAAGGGCCAGGTTGGCATCGGTCACGGCCGGTTCGGTGCCGCCGCGGCCATAGCATACGGGGCCGGGGGTGGAGCCTGCGCTATCCGGACCCACGGTGATGCGGTTCAGCTTGTCGACGCGCGCGATGGAGCCGCCGCCGGCACCGATTTCCACCATTTCGATGACAGGGATTCTGACAGGGATTCCAGAGCCCTTCATGTCGCGGTAGGCCCTGGCGATTTCAAATTTTCGGGCGCGCTCCGGCTCGCCATTGGTGAGCAGGCAGATCTTTGCGGTGGTGCCGCCCATGTCAAAGGAGACGACTTCGGGAAGGGCGCATTCCGCTGCAATTTCGCTGGCGAGAATCGCACCGCCTGCCGGGCCAGATTCAACCAGCCTGATGGGAAAGCGCGCTGCTGTTTCCAATGTGGTGAGGCCGCCACCAGACATCATGAGAAAGAGTGGACAGTTCATTTTCATGGCTTTCAACTGGTCACGCAACCGGTGCAGATAACCCGCCATGAGGGGGCGCACATAGGCATTGGCCACAAC
>JBAVOA010000431.1:0-10337 GCA_049691635.1 Aestuariivirga sp.
TCGAAGTCGCGATCGTGCGCCCCGGTCCCATTCAGGGCGATATGGTTCATCCCTATCTCAGGCGGCGCAGTGGCATCGAGCCGGTCGATTACCCGTCGCCCGCAGCCGAACACGGCCCCCCCGATGAACTGTTCAATGTGCTCAGCAAGACGAAAGGTGTTCCCTTGTTCCAGGAACAGGCAATGAAGCTTGCCATTGTGGCCGCAGAGTTCACGCCGGAGGAAGCCAACGGCCTGCGCCGTGCCATGGCCACATTCCGCAATGTCGGCACCATCGACAATTTCAAGGAAATGTTCGTGGGCCGGATGGTGGCGCGTGGATATAAGCAGGAGTTCGCCGAACGCTGCTTCAGGCAGATCGAGGGCTTTGGCTCCTATGGTTTTCCCGAAAGCCATGCCGCAAGCTTTGCCCACCTCGTTTACATCTCGGCCTGGATCAAGAAATTCCATCCAGCGGCATTCGCCTGCGCCCTGCTGAATTCCCAGCCCATGGGCTTCTACGCGCCTGCCGAAATAGTGCGCGATGCACGCGAGCATGAGGTCGAGGTGCGCCATGTCGATGTGAATTTCAGCAATTGGGATAATACACTCGAACTCCGCCCCGATGGCACATTGGCGCTGCGATTGGGCTTTCGCCAAGTCAGCGGCTTTCGCGAAGATTGGGCGAAGACGCTCGGCACCTGCCGTAGCAATGGCTACCATGCCGTAGAAGATGTCGCCCGGCGCGCAAGATTGCCAAAGCGGGCCCTTATCATCCTTGCAGAGGCTGACAGTTTCCAGTCCATCGCCATGGACCGCCGCGAAATTCTCTGGGCGGTTCGCCGCATCACCGATGATGACGTGTTGCCGCTGTTTGCTGCACAATATGTGGATGAACAGGCAGAAGAGAAGATAGCGCCCCTGCCATTGATGTCACTGAGCGAGCATGTTCTGGCCGACTACCAGATGCTGCGCCTGTCACTGAAGGCGCATCTGATGTTCTTTCTGCGTGATCTGTTCAAAAGTGAACGCGCATTGAACTGTGGGGAAGTGTCAAATTGCAAGGACGGCATTCCTGCCTGCTGTGCCGGCATCGTGCTCGTGCGCCAGATGCCTGGCGATTCAGGTGTCGTTTTCATCACGCTGAGTGATGAGATCGGTACCGCCAATGTCGTGGTCTGGCCCAGGCTGGTGGATACCTTCCGTCGCGAAATCATGGGCGCACGGTTATTGCTGGTTGAAGGAAAAGTGCAACGCAGCCCCGAAGGCGTTGTCCATCTCGTGGCCGAACGCATCTTTGACCGGTCCCATGAATTGAAACGCCTGTCGGAGGACGTAACCCAGGCTCCTGCCTTCGGCACCCTGGCCGTCCGAAGCCGCCATCCGCGCAATGTGCGCACCGTGCCAAAATCGCGGGATTTTCATTAGGGGATGAACCTGATCCTGTCTGCCAATCTCGCACATATCTACACTCATGTCGGCCTCCCGCATATCTTGAAATGCGGAGCAGTCATTCGGCCTTCAGGCCGAGCTCAATCGCAGCCGCCATAATCTTGCCCGATGCTGCCGAGTCGTCCACGAAAACCTCAAGCGCCTTGCGCAATGCTATTGACGCCACCTCTCTCTCTTCAAGCACAACCCGAGAGCGCATAAGTTGAATCCAGCCGTCGGCGTCCCGCGGGGAAGTCTCCAGGCGTTGTGCCAGGCCATCGACCATCGATCGGATTGCGGCGTCACGCTCGCGCGCGGGCATCGCTTCGGGTGTGGCAACTTTCTCGACGCTTAGTCCGTCACTACCCTTGTCGGCGGACTCGATTTGCGAAGAAGGGGCTATCTCCAAGTTGCCGCTTTCGGAGGCCTTCGCCTTGGCCTCTTCGTACGAGCGTTTGAGTTCTGCGGAACCAGGATCAAGCTCCAAAGCTCTCCCAAAGGCTGTAGCTGCTTGTTCATAGCGCGCCGTTTGGAAATAGGACCAACCGAGCAACTGCCACCCTTCAAGGTCCTGTGGCGCAGTCTCGAGCCGGGCCGCCAGCCGTTCGATCATCGCGTCCACATCCGGCAGAAGTTCGCCTGCAGCTGTCATGGGCGACGCTTGTTCAGTTCCAATAGAACGGGCATAGCCCGCGAGGTTCGTAAGCATTTCGCCATCCGGCCCCGAGAACGAGACCGTTTCCCCCGAGGGTGCCGCCCCGGGAGCACTCTCCACAGAAGAAATAGCTGTGCCAATGCCTGAAACGAGGAGGAAGACCGCGGCAGCTGCAAAAAACATCTGCGGGGAACTTTGAAGGACTTGGCCGAAGCCCCAGCGCGATGACCGCGACCGAGACAGGAGAGCAAGCCTCGCCGCGTCCGCTTCTGCTTCGTTGAGCTTACCATCCTTAAGTCGGGCTCCGATATCTTCGAGACAAGCTTTGTAAATCCCCAGGTCAGGCTGCCCGCTTGGCCGGCCCCTTGATCGCAGCAGAAAGAGCAGCAGTGTCATAATTGAAGGGACGACAAAAAACCACGCCAAAAAGGTCAAAGACATCTGTGCGCTCCCGGACTCCTGATAAAATTACGACTGCTCAAGCGAGTACTTCGCATAGCGATATCACGTCAAAACTTCCTGCGAAGTTCGGCGCGGACGCCGAAGTTGTCTTCGTCCGCACCTTCCAGGATCTGATAGGTGGCATCGGCACGGAAGAGCCAGGCCTGGTCGATCGGGATCTTATAGCGGACGCCGAAGCCGTACTGCGCGTCCTTGGCGCCGATGCCGTCATCCTCGAAGGGCTGCACCATAGCCACCTCGAAGGCGAGCTGCTCATCCAGATCAAAAAGATACTGCAAGCCAATCGCCCCGCCCCAGGCGTTGGAGCCGGTGTCGTCGAGTTTCGGGTACCCGGTCAGGGCATCGGTCTCGAAGTTGATGCCGACGTTTTTCAGTATGCCTGCGCCATTGCCATCGACCAGAGGTTGGGGATTTCCGAAGCCGACGAAGAAATTGGCGTAGGGGAGCAGCGTGCTTGGCAAGCCTGAGATCAGGCTGTTCTCCGAAATGAACGCAACTCCATCGCTCTTGCCTTGGGGGTCTTCCCCGAAGTTTGCGAACACGCGTGTCGAGTTTGACAACGTGTTGTGATAGCGCCGCGTGTAAGCGCCAGTCAGGAAGTGCGTCAGAAGGCCGTCCTGATCGTCGCGGCCCTGTATCAGGCCGTAGCCCGTTTCGATATAACCGTCGAAGGCGTCGATGAAGGCAGTGGCGCCATAGAGATTGGTGTTGTTGTTGTCGTCCGCGTCCGCTCCGATGATGCCCTGGTTGTCGACATCGTTGAACGCGGCGAAGAAAGTGACGTCGAAGTTGGCAAGGCCGAGCACCTTCGAGTTCTTCGCCGGGATGCTCACCGCGCCGCCGAGAATGGCGTCGTTCGCCCAGATGCCGTTCTGCAGGAAAAGCGGGAAGAGGCCGGCAGTGAAGGGCAGGTCGAAACTGGCTTCCTGACCGGAGAAACCAGAATAAAGTGAACCGAAGTCACCCTCGAGAAACAGGGTCTGCGGCTCGGGGTCGAACTCGCCGTTGAATTTACCATCGGCATCGTTGCCGCCGAACTCGTAGCGGGTGAATTGATTGTTCTTTTGAAGCGGTGTAAAGAAGGCGTGTATCCGCTCGGTGCCGGTGATCTTGAAGTCGACGTCGAGGTTCAACCGGGTCGCGATCTGGGCGATATCCTTGTTTTTGTTGTTGTTATAGGCGATCGCTGTCCGCCAGTCGCCATAGATAGACAAGCCCGGGAGCAGCGGATTTTTTTTACCCAGCAGGGTGCTGCTCTCGTCGTATTTTCCGGACGTGTATTGCAGTCGGCCTAGCTCAAGCAGCGGGCGCGGCGGGTCGACCACGCTTTTACCGCCGTAGACGTCGATCTGCCTCAGGGCATTGTAATCCGTTTTGTACTGCGGATCGGATCGGAAGAGGTCTCCCTTGCCGTCCACGCTGCTGCGGATGCTTGCCTCTGTATCTGTGGTATTGTCGGCAGGCTCCTTTTCCGCAGGCTCGTCGGCGAACAGCGTATCGGCCTGGTTTTCGGCAGAATCAGACCGGAAGAGTGCGTGCCAAATCCGGATCAGCGTGCTTTCCTTTTGGGACTCGCTTGCGCCTGTCGCGGCTTCTGCCCTCGTATCGGACATCATAAGATAAACGCAGGCTACCAGCGCGATCGTGGCGGCCGATGTCCTGGCAAGGTACGCATTACGCAACATATAAAAACTCCACAAACCACTTCTCAGGACCCGTTGCGGATCCCCAACAACAAACCTTCGGCTTTTCGGTACTATTACTTCACTTCGAGTTCCACCGCGAAGGCGTGGAAGTTCATGATCCGCTCGTTTAAGCTCTGCTCCATTTCCTTGGTGCCACCGACGAAGCGCATGAAGTAGATGGGCTCGGAACGGCTTCGCATACGGAAGGCGAGGCGGTACTTGCCGGGCTTCGTGATCAGGTTGCCAGGCACCTTGTACTCGGCCACCTTCTCAGCCAGCGGCGGCAGCGAGTGATTCTCCATGCGCACCAGCGGTGGATGGTTGAGAACGGTGGTCGGCACGCCCGGCGGACGCAGAAGCGGCAGCGGATCGATGTCGAAGTTCACCGGCAGGTACATCTCCCGGTCCGTGCCCTTGAGGTTGGTCGTCAGGAACTTGGTCTGGAAGTGCACCAGCTGCTGATCAATTTTGATGCGGCCAGCAGCGACTTCCAGACTGTGCAGATCGGCCATGTTCCCGTCTTTGTCGATATAGCCCGACTCCCAAATGTTCTTGCCGTCGGGATCGATGAGGGCGACGTTCACCCAGAGCTGCGGCTGCGCACCCAGAGAGCCTGACGGCAGGTTGTGCCCTGGATTGGTGTTCTTGATCTTGTAGGAGAACGCCAGATCCTTGCCAACCTGGGGGTCACCCTTGATGTTGGGACCGTCGACGTGGCTGCCGTTTTCCAGGACCTTCTGCCTGATCTTGTCACGCCCGTCGAGCTTCGCGAGATTCTCGTCGATGACCTGCCTGGCCTCTTCACGGTCGACAGAATCGGCCCAGCGCTTGGGAAATTTGACCTTGATCCCGCCGTCTGCGACTTTGTCCTCAAACTCGGTGGTGCCCCAACCGGCGCGCCAGTCGAATTGCAGCCATTCCTTCATGGTAATGGCCTGGGCCTTCGTGTTGTGGGGGAAGACGCCGGGGTGGGCGATTGAATAGCCCGGACCGATGAAACGGTGATTGGCATGCTTGCGTCCCGGATTGATCTCCTTGCCGCCGACGATAGCCGAGGGCGCGGTCGCATAGCCCTTGGACATTCCCGGGACCTTGCCCATGTGGCAGTTCTGGCAGGTGACGCCGGCCTTGCGTGCCGGGCTGTCGCGATATTGATCCCAGACGATCTCCAGCTTGATCCCTAAGTTGACGGCAACCTGGTGGCAGCTGACGCAGAACTCCGACTTGGTGATCTGGTCATTTGTGATCATGCCCTTGTGGATATCGTTGCCGCGGCCGTCTTTGCCGGTTTTAACGGAGTAGGTTTCCTTGTCGGCGAGGACTTTTTTGATAACACTCTTTTCGCCGCTGCCGTAGACCGGTTCGTAAATCTTTCCCGGCTCGACCCGGCGTTCGCCGTTGACCTTACCGTATTGCTCCTTGACCCTGTGGCAGGTGATGCAGCTCACGCCCTCGCGCGAAATCTGGCTGCGCGCCCAGAGCGGCGCTTCGCGTGCCTCGCCGAGCTGGGTGCCGACCTGTTGGTGGCAGCGCACGCAGAAAGTGCCGACCGTGCCTTGGGTCAGTTCCTGGAACTTTTGCTCGAACTTTTGGAACATCGGCGAGATGGACGAATAAGCATGCTGCGACGAAGACCACTCTTCGTAAATTTGCTTATGGCACTCGCCGCATGTCGCAGCGGTAGGGTAAAGGGACAGGGTCTCATCATCAATCGCGGCAACAGGAGCCTTGATGGCTGCCGAGGCTTTTCCCACTGTGCTGAACACAGATTTCTTCTTCTTAGTGCCGTCCGCTTCTGTGCCGGCGAACAGCTTCGGCTCGCCATTGTCGCCCGCCTTTGCGTCGGCGAACAGCTTCGGCTCGAATGCCGCATTTATAAGCAAAATGCCCACAAAAGCGCAGCAAAGCAACCAAATTCCGGATCGTCTTTTCATTGGCCCCCCTCAATAATATCAGAGCGGCCGTCCCTTTTTTGATTCGCTCCCGAAAATGGCATTCGCACTTTTCGAAATTGATAACAAAATATTAACTCTAAAAAAGGCCATCGTATGTTCTTGCTTGAGCAAAACCATGACGGAGACAATTTCTCGCCAAGTCGCCGGCATCACCGCGCCAATCGGACGGACAAACGATCGGAACAGAAATCAGAAATTAAAAGGATGGCACCGGAGGATTTTGCGGAGTGAAGGAATTCCTCTGGCTTTATTTTCTGTGGAGCAATGCGGCCACTCTATTATGTGCGGAGTAATGCCACCACTTTCCCGCCAGATTGTCTCACGCTTTTTGCCTGATTGTTGCCGTAAAACAAACCATATTTGGGACCGATACTTGCGAAAACTTTGCAGGATGGGGCAATGGCAGGACACCACCAGATCACTATTGATGGCCAAAGCTTTCTGGCCCGCCACGGCGAGGTGCTGCTGGACGCTGCCCTGAGCAACGGCATCGAGCTGCCCCATGACTGCCGCGTCGGCCACTGCGGCACCTGCTGCGTGCGGCTGGTATCCGGCGAGGTACAGGGCGGCGAAGGCTCCGAGCCGGGCATCATACATGCCTGTCAGTGCCGAATCATCGCCGATGCGGATATCGGGACGAGCCAGCTTTCGGGGGCTCGCACCGTTGAAGGTGTGTTGAGTTCAGTGCGCGCCCTGTCGCCCGAAGTGATGGAAATCGGCATCAAGACGGACAGCGCGCTGCCCCATCTTGCAGGACAATATGCGCAGGTGCGTTTCAACGGCTATCCAAGCCGTCCCTTCAGCATTAGTCATCCCTTGCACGGCAATCCAAACGCCCGCTCGGTCTGGTTCCATGTCCGGCGCATGAAGGATGGGCGTGTCACCTCATCGCTCGGAAAGCGCATCAAGCCAGGCCATCGGGTGAAGCTGACCGGACCCTATGGGTCGGCGCATTTCCGGCCCAACCTGGAAAATCCTCTGATTCTCGTCGCCACCAGCACCGGCTTTGCGCCAATCTGGTCAATCGCCACCGCTGCGCTGCGTGAGCACCCGGGGCGCAAGATGATGATCATCGCGGGCGGTCGCACCATCGAGTCGCTCTATATGTGGCCGGCTCTCGTGCGGCTGGACAGCTTTCCCAATGTCCATATCGTGCCTGTATGCAGCACGCCACAGACCCTGACCAGTGCGGTGCAGCTCGGCCGGCCGACTGACTATCTGCCACGCCTGCTGCCGAGCGATGTGCTCTACGCCTGCGGCGCTCCGGGGATGGTCGATTCCATCAAATCAATCGCGGCGCGCGTCGGCGCGGTCTGTTATGCGGATCCGTTTCTGCCGACCACCGACGATATGGTCGAAGAGGGCGTTCTGAGCCGCGCGACGAGGCGGCTCGCTGCGCTCACCAGACAGAAGGTGGACCAGCTCGCTCTTGATCACCCCCGCAAGCGGCAGGAATGGCCGATGCAGAAGCATGGGATGGCTGAAGCAAGAGTGAGAAGTCGATATAGTTCTCAGAGCGCATAGCTTTCGGCCGACCGCGTGGCTAGTGATCCTCGGCTTTGCCGCAGGCGGCGCAGTTGCGTCCGATCCGGCCAAGACGGTCGGTCCGAATGCCTGTGCCGAATGCCACAAGCAGGAGGTTGAGGCCTGGAAGGGCACGCATCATTTCCAGACCTTCCGCGAACTCCCGCGCAAACCCGAGGCGAAAAAAATCGCGGAAAAAATGGGGGTGCGGCGCATCAAGACGGAGAGCTTGTGCCTGAATTGCCATTTCACGGTGCAGCAGAAGGACAACAAGGAGGAGCCAGTCGCTGGTATCTCCTGCGAATCCTGCCATAGCGCCGGCCAGGACTGGATCAAGGTTCACAGCGGGTTCAGCGGCAAAACAGAGAAGACCGAGACCAAGGCCGAGGAGGAGGCGCGCTGGAAGCTCGCCGATTCCAAGGGAATGATCAGGCCTTCCTCGCTCTACCGGCTGGCGAAGAACTGCTACAGCTGCCATGTCGTGCCGCAAGAGGATCTGGTGAACAAGGGTGGCCACAAAGCCGGTAGCTCCTTCGAGTTGGTGTCTTGGTCGCAAGGGGAGGTGCGGCACAATACCTGGTATTCCAAGGGCAAGGAAAACGTCGCCGCAGACGCCGCGCGCAAGCGCATGTTCTATCTCGTCGGGCTCGGCGTCGAACTCGAGACTGGATTGCGCGCGGTCGGAAAGGCGACGGTGAGAAGAGCATACGCCTTCGAAATGGCAAAGCGTGTCGACCGGGCGCGCAAGCAGCTCGCCGCCGTGGCGAAAGCGGCGCCGAGCGTGCCGGAAATCGCGAAGATGGTTGAGTTCGCCTATTCGGCGGGGCTGAGGTTGAATAATGACCCCCGTCTGACGGCCGCTGCTGACGGCGTTTCCAAGCTGCTCGCGAGCATCACCGATAAATACGACGGCAGCACCATGGCCGGGCTCGACAGCCTGATTCCCGGACCGGACAAATTCAAGGGAACTGCGAGAAAAGCCGGAGCGGTCAATTGAAAAACCACTGCATGGGCGATTCTGGGAGGACGCCGTGAGATCGCGCGCGTCTGACGCCTCGGTCGGCGGACGAGGTCAGGGCTCGGCGGGATATCTCATCAGCCGGACAGCCCAAGGCCTTCTGATCGCGGCCATATCGGGCGGCCTGTTCTGGCTTGTCTGGATCTATGCCAACGGGCTCCGCGACCCGCGCTATCTCGATGGTTGGGTGCTGGCCGGCGGCATGGCCTTGCAGTTCTCTTTTCAGATCGCCAAAACCGCCAGCCTGTCGCCGAAATCAGCCACGCGCTGGCGGAAGATACATATTTTTGTCGGCTATCTGTTGATCGCCGCCTTCATCTCGCATTCGGATTTCTCTCTGCCGGACACCGGCTTCGAATGGGCGCTGTGGACGGGTTTTGTGCTGGTGACGCTGAGCGGCATTTTCGGCACCTATCTCGTATGGTCGCTGCAGGCCAAGCGCCTGATCGACGAGGGTGTCAGCTATGATCGCATCCCCGCCCTCCGCGATGAACTGGAACTTGCATTCCTCCTCGCCGTCGACGATGCCGATCCGCCCTCCGCTGCGATCGATTTGCCTGGGCTGCCCTATGACGCTTGGATCAGGGACCTCTACACCACCCACCTGGGAGACTTTTTCCGGGGGCCGCGCAATTTCACCGCCCATCTCTTTGGTTCGCAGCGCCCGCTCAAGCGGCTGACCGAAGCTATCGACGATCTGTCACGCTATGTCGATTACCAGAGCCAGGAGAGGCTTGCCACCATCAAGAACATGGTGATCGAGAAGGACCGGCTCGATTTCGCGCGTGTCTCTCTCGGACTTACCAAGGGCTGGTTGTTCGTGCATGTGCCCGTCACCTATGCGCTGATCGTGCTGACGGTGCTGCACGGCATCGTCGTCTATGCCTTTTCATCAGGTGTCTGGTGATGTGGCGACCGGGGCGAATCAAATCGGTCCGGCCGCCGAAGGCCGAGAGGCAGGCGCTTTCCGGCTCCCGGCGCAACCGCCTCGCTGCGCTGCTGGCGCTCGTGACCGCCGTCTGCCTGGGCTCGGCCCTGTTTCTCTCCAAGGGCACGCAGTTACTGATGCCGGGGCCGTTGACGAGCGGTCACGGCACGATCGAAAATTGCAACGCCTGCCATACCAAGAGCGGCAGCACCAAATTGAGCTGGATTCACGGCCTTACCGCCGCCGATCCGCTTGCCGACAGCAAGGCTTGCCTTACCTGCCACAAAATGCCGGACGCGGCTTTCAACGCGCACAGCGCTTCGACCGAAGTGCTGAAAAAAAGCACCGAGCGGTTGACGAAAATCGCTGCGAAGTCAACTGCGCCGCAATCAGCTCGCGCGCAGAACATCGCGTTCCCGATGCGTGATGTAATGGCAGGCGACCTCTATTGCGCAACCTGCCACCAGGAGCATCAAGGTGCGAGTTTCAATCTGAACAGAATTTCCAACGAGCAATGCCGCTCGTGTCACGTTCTGAAGTTCGACAGCTTCGACGGCCATCACCCGAAATTCGAGAACTATCCGTTCGAGCGGCGTACACGAATCATCTTTGACCATGCTGAGCATTTTGGCAAGCACTACCCGGAAGTGGCGAAGAAGGATCCGGCAAAGCGCGTTCCCGCTACCTGCTCGACCTGTCAT
>JBAVOA010000432.1:0-4121 GCA_049691635.1 Aestuariivirga sp.
CCCCGATATCTTGTTTAGGCAATATCGAAGCGATCGAGGCTCATCACCTTCGTCCAGGCCGCCACGAAGTCCTCCACGAACTTCTTCTGCGAGTCGCCCTCGGCGTAGACCTCGGCCAGCGCGCGGAGCTGCGAGTTCGAACCAAAAACGAGGTCGACGCGGGTGCCCGTCCACTTCACCGCACCCGTTGCACGGTCTCGTCCCTCAAACACCTCCCCGGCGTCCGAGGTCGCCTTCCAGGCTGTGCCCATGTCAAGCAGGTTGACGAAGAAGTCGGTCGTCAGCGCCCCTGGCCGCTTGGTGAAGACGCCATGCTGGACCTCTCCATGGTTGGCATTCAGCACGCGCATGCCGCCGACGAGAACCGTCATCTCGGGCGCGGTCAGCGTCAGCAACTGCGCCTTGTCAAGCAGCAGTTCTTCCGCCGAAATGGAGTACCGGGTCTTGAGGTAGTTGCGGAATCCATCAGCCGCCGGCTCGAGCGCGGCGAAGGAGTCCACATCCGTCTGCTCCTGCGATGCATCCGTGCGGCCCGGCGTGAAGGGAACCTCCACCTCATGCCCGGCTTTCTTCGTTGCCAGTTCGACCGCCGCGCAACCGCCGAGGACGATCAGGTCGGCAAGCGACACCTTTTTGCCAAACGCCTTCTGGATTCCCGTGAGCGTTTCCAGAACCTTCGCAAGCTTGACCGGCTGATTGACCTCCCAATCCTTCTGGGGGCTGAGGCGGATGCGTGCACCGTTTGCGCCGCCGCGCTTGTCGGAGCCGCGGAAGGTTGAAGCCGAGGCCCATGCCGTCGAGACCAGGTCCGGAATGGAAAGCCCGGACGCAAGGATCTTGGCCTTGAGGCTGGCGATGTCATTCGCGTCGATCAGCGGGTGACTGGCGGCGGGGACAGGGTCCTGCCAGATTAGGTCTTCGACCGGAACCTCCGGGCCGAGGTAGCGCGCCCTCGGCCCCATGTCGCGGTGCGTGAGCTTGAACCACGCCCGGGCAAAGGCGTCGGCGAACTGGTCAGGATTCTCAAAGAAGCGCCGCGATATCGTTTCGTAGGCAGGGTCGAACCGCAAGGCGAGGTCAGTGGTCAGCATGGATGGTGCGTGACGCTTTGATTTGTCGTGGGCATCCGGCACCGTGCCGGCACCTGCGCCTTTCTTCGGTGTCCACTGGTGCGCACCGGCCGGACTCTTGGTCAGTTCCCATTCGAATCCGAACAGGTTCGCGAAGAAGTTGTTGCTCCACTTCGTTGGCGTCGTGGTCCAGATGACTTCCAGGCCGCTGGTGATCGTATCACCGCCCTTGCCGCTGCCGTAGCTGCTGAGCCAGCCAAGCCCCTGGGCTTCGATGGGGGCTCCTTCCGGTTCGGGGCCGACATGCGATGCGGGGCCTGCGCCATGAGTCTTGCCAAAAGTATGACCGCCGGCAATAAGGGCCACGGTCTCTTCGTCGTCCATCGCCATGCGCGCGAAGGTCTCGCGGATATCGCGGGCCGCAGCAACCGGGTCCGGTTTTCCGTTCGGACCTTCCGGGTTCACATAGATCAGGCCCATCTGCACGGCGGCGAGGGGATTCTCAAGATCCCGGTCGCCCGAGTAGCGCTTGTCCTCAAGCCACTTGCCCTCGGCACCCCAATAGATATCGTCCTCAGGCTCCCACACGTCAGTGCGCCCGCCGCCAAAGCCGAATGTCTTGAAGCCCATCGACTCAAGCGCGCAGTTGCCCGCGAGGATCATGAGGTCGGCCCAGGAAATCTTGCTACCGTATTTCTGCTTGAGCGGCCAAAGCAGCCGGCGCGCCTTGTCGAGGTTCCCGTTGTCGGGCCAGCTGTTGAGCGGCGCGAAGCGCTGCGTGCCCGAGCCTGCGCCGCCGCGGCCATCACCCGTGCGGTAGGTGCCGGCGCTATGCCAGGCCATGCGAATGAAAAACGGCCCGTAGTGGCCGAAGTCCGCCGGCCACCAGTCCTGCGAGTCCGTCATCAGCGCGAAGAGGTCCTGCTTCAGCGCCTTGAGGTCGAGCTTCTTGAACGCCTTCGCGTAATTGAACGCCTTGCCCATGGGATCGGACAGGGAAGAATTCTGGTGGAGAATTTTGAGGTTCAACTGGTTCGGCCACCAGTCCCTGTTGGACCTCACGCCAACGGATGTGTGCATGACGGGGCACTTGCCCGCGCTCTTGTCAGTTCTTGTGTCCATGGCTCTCTCCGATCGTGTGCTGAAATTTTCTTCGTGTTGCGCCGTATGCAACCATAATAATTTCCGGGCGTTGTTGCCGACCAGATCTCCGTTTCTGATCTACTTTATACTAATTCTAAACTACAACGCGCTGACAATTCAATCGCCAAGATCGCACTGCGACACATGGAGCCATATCCAATGCACATTTCTCCGGAAGCAACACCATGTCATTTGATGACTTCACAGGTTGCGATATTGCCGATAGTGTTGGCCCATGAAGTCGCTCACCATCCTGCCGCTCGCCGACACGCCAAATCTGATTGTGCGCGAAATCGAGTCCTATGACGTAAAAGCTTTCTCGGCTTTCATGACCCAGCCGCGTTACCAGCGCTACACCGCCATGCGCCTGCGCAATGAAGCCGAGGTTGCCTCCTTTGTCCTGCGTTCGGTGGCACGCCAGGGCGATGACCGCCGAAATTTGTTCCATCTCGCCGCCGAGGAACGCTCTTCGGGCGAAGCGATCGGCGATGGCTTCCTCATCATGCAGCGCGACCGTACCATCGAGCTGGGCTGGGGCGTCCACCCAGCCATGTGGAGTTGCGGCTTTGGCACCGAGATCGGCATTGCATTGCTTGGTTTCAGCTTCGAGCGCCTGAAGGCAAAGAGCGTCTGGTGCAAGATCATGCGGGCCAACACGGCATCGGTAAAACTCGCCAAGCGCATCGGCATGGTCCACGACAGGCGCGTGGCGGGCTACGCCGTGGGCGATGGCCGCTATGAAGACGTGGAAATCTATGCCATGACCGCCGAAGAATACTTCGATCTCCCTTACTGAGGATACTCAATGACCACATCAGCCACACCGCTGCGCGCCCGGGTTGAAGGCGGCGGAACGCCCTTGATGAAGAACTGGTATCTCAAATCGGAAACCGGCCCGCTCAAGGACGTGCTGCTCGGCCCCGCAGAAAGCTTCCGCTGGATGGGGCTGGAAAATGCCCAGTGGTCTTCCCTCGTGCGCGACACCCTGCGCAAAGGCTACAAGTTCGACAAGCAGCTGGCCATGCGCCAGCACCGCGAAATGGTCGATGCCTATGGCGAGGCCGGTGTCACGACCCATTTCCTGCCGCTCGACATGACCAATCCCTATCAGGTCTATGCCCGCGACAGTTCCTTCATGTCGCCCTATGGCGCCGTCGTCTGCCAACTCGCCAATCCGCGCCGCCGTGGCGAATATGCCGCCGTCCTGCGCTTCTATCTCGAGAACGACATTCCTATTTACGACATGATCTCGGCCGGAAATTTTGAAGGCGGCGATTTCAACATCATCAAGCCCGGCGTGGCGCTGGTGGGCTACACCGATCACCGCTCGGAAGAGGTGGCGGCGAGGCAGGCGGCCGGATGGTTCGTCAAGGAAGGCTGGGAAATCAAATATGCCCCCATCGACCAGTTCTATGTCCACATCGATCTCATGGTCTGCATGCTGAACGAACACTGCGCCGCCGTGTGCCTGGAGACCACCGAAGACGATGTCGTCCAATGGCTCAAGTCGAAGAAGATCGAAATCATTCCGGCCTCCTTCAAGGAAACCATGGCCTTGGGCTGCAATGTCGTGGCGCTCGGCAATGACGCGGTGCTCTCGACCCTCGGGGCCAAGGACCTCAACACAAAAATGCGCGCCGCCGGATTCAAGGTCTATGACCCGGACATGAGCATGTTCGTCCAGGCCGGCGGAGGCGTCCATTGCATGTGCCAGCCCCTGCGCCGTGAAGCAGCATAAGGTCGCCGTCATCGGCGCAGGTCCTTCGGGTCTGATGGCAGCGGAAGTTCTGGCCAGGGGCGGTGCGGAAGTCACCGTCTACGACCACATGCCGGCACCCGCGCGCAAGTTCCTGCTGGCGGGCAGGGGAGGGCTTAACCTCACCCATTCGGAACCGCTGGACACCTTCC
>JBAVOA010000433.1:0-2551 GCA_049691635.1 Aestuariivirga sp.
GCCAACGTCAAATCCAAAAAACGCCTTGTTGGCGAGTGCCCGGAAATCGATCCAGGTGACGGTCCACAGCAGGAACAGGATGGGAAGCCCGATGAGCGCCAGTAGGATGTCGACGACAACGCGAAACAGCAGCCCTGCCCTTTCGATCGCGCGTTCGCCAAGGCCGGAAACCCGGCGGATGAATTTACCCAGGTGGCTGCCGGGATCAAAACTGATATGGACCGCGGCGTCCGCCGTGTGATGCAGGATGAACAGGAACGTGACGACAAGTGCCGTATCAAAAAGTTTGAATACGATGAAATTCGAAAGGGCAATATAGCCAAACAGAAGGGCAACCGTCGCGAGGATGATGAGCAGCCACGTGGGAGCCAGAAATGCGCTGCTCCAGCGGAAATAGAACTGGCGGTTCGGCACCTTCTCCACAAGGCCCGGCTGGTTGCTGACATTGAGCAGAAGCAGGGAAAGCAGGATCAGCATCAGGCAGGCGGCAAGGGCCGATTGGCCGATCGAATAGTTGACAGGCAGATAAATGCCATCGGCAAGATTGCGGAAGGCATCGGTAGCACCCGACATCGCACCGCAGACCGTTGCGAGAAACGCAAAGCGTGAGGCTGCCGTATCATCAAGGTCGATCAGCCGCCAGTTGGGCTGTTGCGGCGCTGCAATCCGGTAGACCAGAACACCCGTCACCAGCACCGAGGTAACAATGCCGGCAATGCCATCAAGAATGAGGCTGAAGCGCGAGGTCACAAATCCGGCATTCTGGAGATAGCTTTGGATCACCAGGAAAAGGATGCTGACGAGAACAAAGGTGCTGACGGTTGCGCGCACGACGCGCCACAGCCTGTCAAGATTGTCGGGAAAATCGCTTTCAAGGCTCCTTGCCTTGTAGCGTTCCCGCAACAGTCGCCCAACCAGCCACCAGACGCCGAGGATGAGGAAGATGATCAGGGGGAGCAGAAGCAGCGCAGACGCACTCGCCGTATGTTGAATCTGGTCCCACCAATTGCCAATCAGCGCTCCCAGGCGTTGCAGGAACACCGTAAGGCCGGAACCGGCATCGCTCCACAGGTAGGGATTGAGAATTGACTTGCTGGATTCGAAAATGCGCTGGAAAAACTGATTGCGCTGAATGGCTGACGCACGCCCCGACTGCTGCTCGGCCTCAACCGCCACCAGTTCCAACTGCGTCTTGGCGCCCTGCAGGCGATTGAGAACATCATTCAGAAGCTTCCGCTGCGCCTCGATCTCAACCGATTCGGTCTGCCCTTCGGCGGGCGCCGGGCCGAGCTTGCCAACCTGCTCCGAAATCTCCCTGATGGGATCCGTCAATTTAGCCGATTGGTTTAATGCCTTTATGCGGATGTCTTCGAGGGTGTTGCGATGGTCGATTAGCCTCTGGTCGGTGATCGTGGCCAGCGCCAGTTCACCGTCAATTGTTTGAAGCTCGGCGCGAAAGGCCAGCGCTGCACGCTCGGCCTGGCCGATGACGGCCTCATCAAAAGCGGCGGCGGCTCCGGCCAGCAACCAGACAGAAAACAGCAGCACGAACCAGAATTTGAGAACCTGGTGCGCTTTTCCCATGCCTAGACCAACCGGCTCTTGTTGACCGCCGCCCCGATAAACGACGCAAACAGGGGATGGGGGTCAAACGGCTTGGATTTAAGCTCTGGATGGTATTGCACCCCGATGAACCAAGGGTGATCAGGATATTCGATGGTTTCCGGCAGAAGCCCGTCGGGAGACATCCCGGCAAAACGCATGCCGGCTTTTTCCAGCCGTTCGCGATAGCGCGTGTTCACTTCATAGCGGTGGCGATGCCGTTCCGAGATATGCGTGGAGCCATATATCTCGGCAATCTTGCTGCCCTTGGCAAGGGTTGCATCATAGGCTCCAAGCCGCATCGTGCCGCCAAGGTCGCCGCCGGCCTTGCGGAGCTCCAGTTCGTTACCTTTCATCCACTCGGTCATCTCGCCCACAACTGGCTCGCTCGTCTTGCCAAACTCCGTCGAACTTGCATCAGCAATACCGCACAGATTGCGCGCCGCCTCGATGCAGGCCATCTGCATGCCAAAACAAATGCCAAAATAGGGCACTCCCCGGGTTCGCGCAAACGTGGCAGCCTTGATCTTGCCTTCCGAACCGCGCTCGCCGAAACCGCCCGGCACCAGAATGCCGTCAACCCCCTCAAGAAATGGCGCAGGATCCTCTTTCTCGAATATCTCGGACTCGATCCACTCCAGATGGACCTTCACATTGTTGGCAATGCCGCCATGGACCAAAGCCTCGTTCAAGGATTTATAGGCATCAAGCAAGCCGGTGTATTTTCCGACCACGGCAATCTTGACCTCGCCCTCTGGATGGCTCACCCGCTGCATGATCTCCTGCCATTTCGAGAGATCGGGCTCGCGCGCGCCCTTCATGCCAAAGGAATCCAGAACCTCCCGGTCCAGTCCTTCCGCATGATAGGCCCGCGGCACATCATAAATGCTTTTGACATCCAGCGCCTGAATGACAGCCGAAGGTCTCACATTGCAGAACAGGCCAATCT
>JBAVOA010000434.1:0-2963 GCA_049691635.1 Aestuariivirga sp.
GGTCATGGCGGCGGCAATGGGCTTTGCAGCCACGGCGGTGAGGTTCTTCGCCAGAAGCAATTCCACCCACGAGAACATGAAGCAGAAGAAGCAGGCAACGCCGATGCCAGCCGCAATGGTGGGAATGAAGATGCGGATAAAGAAGCGCGGGAAGGAATATCCATCGACAAAGGCCGTCTCATCAAGGGCTCTTGGCACGCCCGACATGAAACCTTCGAGAATCCACACGGCAAGTGGAATGTTGAACAGGGTGTGGGAGAGGGCTACGGCCCAGGGCGTGTCAAACAGGCCGACGGCGGAATAGAGCTGGAAGAACGGCAGCACGAACACTGCGGGCGGAGCCATGCGGTTGGAGAGCAGCCAGAAGAACAGGTGCTTGTCACCCAGGAAACGGTAGCGCGAGAACGCATAGGCCGCAGGCAACGCCACGGTAACCGACATCACCGTATTGATCACCACATATTCAATGGAGTTCAGATAGCCGTTATACCAGGACGGATCAGTGAAGATTTCAACATAGCTCGCAACGGTGAACTCGTGGGGATAGAGCGAGAAGCCACCCAGTATTTCATTTGTCGTCTTGAACGACATGTTGAGCAACCAGTAGATCGGCAGCATCAGGAAGATGATGTAAGCGGCGGGTGTGAAACGGGTTAAGCTCTTCATGGCTCAGGTTTCCTCGTTTTTCATCATCAGCGTGTAGAATAGCCACGACAGGGCAAGGATGATCAGGAAGTAGATGATCGACATGGCCGCCGCCGGGCCAAGATCGAACTGGCCGATAGCTGTCTTCACCAGATCGATGGAGAGGAAGGTTGTCGAGTTTCCGGGGCCGCCGCCGGTGAGCACGAAAACTTCAGTATAGATCATGAAACTATCCATGAAGCGCAGCAACACGGCGATGGTAAGCACATGCTTGAGCTTCGGCATCTGGATGTAGCGGAACACCGCCCAGGGCCTGGCGCCATCCACCTTGGCAGCCTGATAATAGGCATCGGGAATGGATACGAGGCCGGCATAGCAGAGAAGCACGACCAATGAGGTCCAGTGCCAGACATCCATGAGGACGATGGTGAACCAGGCGGCGATGGGCTGGCGTGTATAGTTGTACTCAATGCCGAGGGAATTGATGGCTTTGCCCAGCAGGCCAATGTCCGGCAGCGCCATGATATTCCACATCGAACCCACGACGTTCCAGGGAATGAGCAGCGGCAAGGACATCAGGACGAGGCAGACGGAAACCCATGGACCTTTGCGCGGCATGGTCAGGGCAATGGCGAGGCCAAGCGGCATTTCGATGGCCAGCACAATCGCCGAGAATGTTATCTGGCGCAGAAGTGATGAATGGAAACGCTCGGAATGCAGAACATCCCGAAACCACTGCACGCCTGCCCATGTAAACACGTTGTCGCCAAAGGTTTCCTGCACCGAATAGTTGACGACCGTCATCAAGGGGATGAGGGCGTTGAAGGCCACAAGAATGAAAACGGGGGCAACGAGGAACCAGGCTTTTTGGTTGACTGTTTTGCTGGTCATGAACGCGCTCCCACCATCCAGCCGCTTTCATAAACCTGCGTGTGGGCCGCATCAAAGCTGAGGTGCGTCTTACCCTCTGGAATTGCATCACCTTCAGGCACCAGAAGCTTGATTCTGCTATTTCCGGCGCGGGTTTCGACGATGCGGTAACGCCCCGCATCAGCGACTTTCACAACGCTAACTGGAATGCCCTTCTCGGCGAAGGACACAAATTCCGGCCGCACACCGAGTTCAAGGGACTTGCTGCTGCCTTTGTAAGATTTGGCATTGACGGTTGCAACTTCATGGCCGGCAAACCGCGCCACTCCGCCTTTCACTTCACAGGGGAGAACATTCATGCCGGGCGAACCGATGAAATGGCCAACAAACGTGTGCATGGGGCGTTCGAAGAGATCAATCGGCGTACCGGTCTGGACCACTTCGCCATTGTTCATCACTACTACCTGATCGGCGAAGGTGAGTGCCTCGGTCTGGTCGTGGGTCACATAGATCATGGTGCGGCGGATGCGCTGGTGAAGTTCCTTCAGCTTCGAGCGGAGCTGCCATTTCAGGTGCGGATCGATAACGGTGAGCGGCTCGTCAAACATGATGACATTGACGTCCGAGCGCACCAGGCCGCGGCCCAGGGAAATCTTTTGCTTGCCGTCGGCGGTGAGCCCCGAAGCTCGGTTCTTCAAGGTCTTTGAAAGGTCAAGCATCGCGGCGATGTCGCGCACGCGGTTGTCCACCTCCGCTTCGGCAACACCCCGATTGCGCAGGGGAAAGGCCAGATTGTCGTAGACGGTCATGGTGTCGTAGATCACCGGGAACTGGAACACCTGGGCGATATTGCGCTGTTCCGGGGTGCTGTGGGAAACGTCCTTATCGTCAAATAGGATCTTGCCCTCGGTGGGAACCAGCAGGCCGGAGATCAGATTGAGCAAGGTTGTCTTGCCGCAGCCCGAGGGGCCTAGCAGGGCATAGGCGCCGCCATCGGCCCAATCCAGCGACAGGCGCTTCAACGAATAGTGCTCGTCCTTCGTCGGGAACGGCAGGTAGCTATGCTTCAAGTCCTGGAGGGTGATCTTGGCCATCAGGCTAGGAACTCGTTGTTGGCGCCGAAGAAGAGGCTCTGGTCAATGTCGACATAGAGTTTGGCAGTTGAACCGACATCGAAAGGATGAATGCCGTGGGACTGGGAAATCCAGGTCTTGCCCGCGATATCGCAGTGAATGACGCTTTCGGACCCGGAAAGCTCGGTGACAAGCACGCGCCCTTCGATGGCGCCCACAGCCTTGCCATGGCCCGCGGTCCCAATGTTATGGGGCCTCACGCCTATGGTATAGTCGCCATCGGGGAGGAGCTTTTCGGCACGGCCCGCTGGCCATTTGATCTTGTCAAAGATCACCAGCTCCTTGCCACGTTTGGAAACTTTCGCCGTGTTGATT
>JBAVOA010000435.1:0-5639 GCA_049691635.1 Aestuariivirga sp.
TTCATTAACCACACAAGCTTGCATTTAAGTCAACATTTCGGCGAAATATGGTTACCAGTGCAGCAATCCGCGAGCTGCATTCAGCCCACCGCTCCGAAAGAGACCGAACAAAGCTGCAGCGACGGCCACAGCAATAAGGCCATCCACCCGATCGATCACCCCGCCGTGGCCTGGAATGAGCTTGCCAGAGTCCTTAACCCCATGAAATCGCTTGAGAGATGACTCGAAGAGATCGCCTGCCTGTTCCACAACCGCCAAACAGCCGGCAATGCTGGCAAGGAGCAAAATTCCATTGAGCTGTGCGGCATATGCAAAAATAATCGAGACCAGTGCACTTCCTGCCACAGCCCCGCCGAGCCCGGCCCAGGTCTTCTTCGGCGATATGCTTGGCGCGAGTTTTGGGCCGCCAATGATCCGGCCCGCAAAATAGGCAAGGATATCAGCTGCCCAGACGATCAGGAATATCCAGAGCACCGCAGCAAAGCCATACTCCGGGTCATCGCGCAGCAGAACGAGGCCAAGGGCCGGAAAGCCCACATAGAAAATACCAAAGTAGCTCCATTTGCTGGAACTGGCACCCCCAAACCTCACCAGCAATGCAGACATGAAAGCCAATCCCATGATGGCCAGAAATGCTATTTCGGCGCTAAACAGGCTCAAAGCAAAGCTACCACAGATAGCGCTCGCCATGTGCAGCGCGTACTGCGCTCCTTTCCCGGGGTGAACAATGGCTGTCCATTCATGGGCGACCAGTCCAGACAGCACCAAAACAAGGACCTGGAACCACACGCCGCCAAGCCATTCACTGGCAATAACGGCTGGAATAAGAGCCAGCGCAGACGCCGTTCGGGTGCCGAGGTCGCTCCAGTTTGGCGACTTAACCGATGTCATGCCGTCTGCGCTTCGATGCCGCCAAAGCGACGGTCCCGAAGGCGAAACTCTTCCAGGGCCCGGGCAAATATTTCGTGGGAGAAATCGGGCCAGAACTCATCAACAAAGACAAACTCCGTGTAGGCGCATTGCCAAAGGAGGAAGTTCGATATGCGCTGCTCGCCGCCGGTGCGAATAAGCAGATCCGGATCGGGAATGCTGGCGGTGTCCAAATTCAGGGAAATCAATTCTGGCGTAATGTCGGCCGCAGATATTTCCTTGCGCTCGATTTTTTCTCCAATTGCAGCCATGGCGTGACAGATTTCCTGGCGGCTGCCGTAGTTGAAGGCCACGACCAGATTGAGTTTTGAATTCCCACGGGTGAGCCGCTCCGCATCATCGAGCAGCGACACGATTCCCGGCTCAAGATCGGCACGGCTTCCAACAACCTTTATCTTCACGCCAGACCGGTGCAGTTCGGCCACGTCCTGGCGGATGAAACGCCGCAGGAGATCAAGCAGAAATGACACTTCAGCCGCAGGGCGTGACCAGTTCTCCGAACTGAAGGAGTAAATCGTCAGGTACTCAATGCCGAATTCGGCTGCCGCCTTCACGGCGCGGCGCAGGGAATCAACACCGGCTTTATGCCCCGCAGAGCGCGGCAAACCGCGGCGCGCGGCCCAGCGGCCATTGCCATCCATAATAATGGCAACGTGGCGCGGGGCAGCGGGCGGTCTGGTCAACATGAGGGGGTCAGGCCTCTCAAACCTGCATGATTTCGGCTTCCTTGGCTTTCAAGGACGCGTCGATTTCCTTAATCGTCTCGTCAGTCATTTTTTGGGTTTCTTCGGACTTCTTCTTGTGTTCGTCCTCGCTGATGGCGTGGTCCCTTTCCAGCGCTTTCAACTGATCCATGCCATCACGGCGGACATTGCGAACCGCAATGCGCGCTTTTTCCGCGTATTGATGGGCCACTTTCACCAATTCCTTACGGCGGTCCTGTGTCAAATCCGGCATGCGCAAACGGACAACCTGACCTTCGGTTTGCGGATTCAACCCCAGATTGGAAGCGTGGATGGCTTTTTCAACGGCAATCACCAGGCCCTTGTCCCAGACGTTGATCTGCAGGAGGCGCGATTCCGGCACTGTTACAGATGCAACCTGATTGAGCGGCATCATCGCCCCGTAGGCATCAACCTGAATTGGTTCCAGCAGGCTGGCGGAGGCGCGCCCCGTGCGCAGGCCACCAAAATCATGTTTAAGAGAATCCGTGGCACCATGCATGCGGCGCTTGATGTCAGCGGCGTTAAAGTTGATGGGTTGGGCCATAGGGCTAGTCCTTTGTCACTAATGTGAAGCGGCCAGCACCAGTCAAAACCTTCGAGACGGCGCCTGCTTCACGGATGGAAAATACAATTACCGGAATCCCGTTGTCCCGCGCAAGGGCGATTGCAGCGGGATCCATGATACGCAGGTCCCGGCTCAAAATCTCGTTAAATGTTATCTTTTCAAAGCGTTTGGCCTGGGGATTCTTTTTCGGATCCTCAGCATAGACGCCATCAACGCTCGTACCCTTGAACAGGGCATTGCATTGCAGCTCAGCGGCGCGAAGGGCCGAACCCGTATCGGTTGTAAAGAACGGGAGGCCCGTGCCAGCCGCACAAATCACCACCCTGCCCTTTTCCAGATGGTGGATGCCCTTGGCCGGCGAATAGGTTTCGCACACGGTTGGCATGGCGATGGCGGAGAGGACGCGGGCATCGATGCCCTTGGATTTCAAGACACCCTGCATGGCCAGCGCATTCATGATCGTCGCCATGATACCCATATGGTCAGCACTTACCCGGTCCATGCCTTTGGCGGCGCCGGCAAGACCGCGGAAGATGTTGCCTCCGCCGATCACCAGGGCTACCTGGGCGCCGGACTTGACACAGGCGATCACCTCGTCGGCAATGCGTGCCACCGTATCAAGGTCTATCCCAAAGGCCTGACTGCCCATCAGCACTTCACCTGAAACTTTAAGGAGTATTCGCTTGTAGGTGATTTTGCTCATGAGTTTCGTCTTCCAATTGGGAAAAGGCCCCGTATTCCAGCTTATTCTAAGCATTCAACGGGCGATTCGTCTTAGGACATTTTTCACTTTAATCAAGTGGTTCAACACCTTGACTGCTTTAACCTATGGGTAAGTGAAACCTGATTACGTGACGGCGAAAGGAAAACGCCCATGCTTGCTTTCTTGTTCAGCCCGTCAGGACGCATTGGCCGGGCCAAATGGTGGCTGGCCCAGTTGGTTGCTCTAGCAGTTGGGATCATCGTCTTCTTAATGTTGATCGGCCTTGCCCCCGTGAAGGACAAGAGGGTGTCCGACACTGACTTGATACTGGCTCTGGCAGTCATCGTGCTTGCCACTGTCCTTATCTGGATGTCATTTTGTGCGGCGGCAAAACGCTATCACGACCGCAACAAGTCGGCTTGGTGGTATCTGATTCAATTCATCCCTTTCATTGGGTCAATCTGGCAATTTGTTGAACTGGGGTTTTGCTCTGGCGACGATGGCGAAAATGACTATGGGACGGGCCCGAGCTTCGACATTAGAGCGGATATCGAGAATCTGCGGAAAGCCAAGAAACCGGATGAAGAGCATCCTGCGGTCCCAGCTTACCAGACTGCCAGCACCAGCAAGAACTCGGGCCGTCCAGTGTTTGGCAAGCGCGGCTAAAGTGGAAAAGGGCCCCGAACTGGGGCTTCTCATCACTTCGCCAGGATTAAGTTTGACCGGCGGCCTTGGCCACCTCGGCGGCAAAATCATCAACCGTCTTTTCAATGCCTTCGCCGAGCTGCATGCGGACATAGCCCAGCAGCTTGACCGGCGCTCCGGCCTTGTTGCCGACTTCGCCCAGCACCTGGGTCACGGACTTGGTGCCGTCATGGACATAAGCCTGTTCGAGTAGACAGTTTTCCTTGGCGTAGGTCTTGAGGCCAGAGGCGATGATCTTTTCCAGAACATTCGCCGGCTTGCCTGCATTCTTTTCTTCAAGAATAGCTTTTTCGCGGGCCAGGGTTTCCGGTGGAACGCCTGCCAAGTCCATGGCAACCGGATTTGTCGCAGCGACATGCATGGACAGCAGGCGGCCAAAGGCTGCCAGCTCTTCGTTGTTGCCTGTTGATTCCAAGGCCACAAGCACACCGATCTTTCCCATGCCAGGGGCCGCCTGATTATGGACGTAGGAGCCGATCACGCCATTGGTGACCTTGAGCGACGCGGTGCGGCGCACACCCATGTTCTCGCCGATGGTTGCCACCATTTCAGCCACATACTCGGCGACGGCGTGCTGTGAGCCTGGATACTTTGCGGTTTTCAGCTTTTCCGTACTGCCATCGGCCACAAGTGCCAGCCTGGCAATTTCAGCAACCATAGCTTGGAATTTTTCGTTGCGGGCGACGAAATCGGTTTCCGAGTTTACTTCCACCGCCGCACCAGTCGTGCCGCTGACTGCAATACCCACAAGGCCTTCAGCAGCCACGCGGGTGGATTTCTTTGCCGCCTTGGCTAGGCCCTTGGCGCGCAACCAGTCAGTCGCGGCATCCATATCGCCCTTGGTGGCGGCAAGGGCTGCCTTGCAATCCATCATGCCGACGCCAGTTGCTTCGCGTAAGCTTTTCACCATGCCAGCTGTAATCTCAGCCATGATCATCCTCTTTCAAAACGGAATAAGGACCCGCGCTGATCGCAGGCCCTTCAATGTCGTTATTCAGCTGAAACGGCTTCAGCCATCGGGTTCTCTTCGGCACCCACATCGCGGCCGGAAGACCCTTGCGCCTGGGAGATGCCTTCAATGGCGGCGCGTGCAATGAGGTCGCAATAAAGCGCTACGGCGCGGCCCGCGTCGTCGTTGCCGGGAATGGGGTAGTTCACGCCGACGGGATCCGAGTTCGTGTCGATGATCGCCACGACCGGGATGCCCAGGCGGTTGGCTTCCTTGATGGCGAGGGCTTCCTTGTTGGTATCGATCACGAAGAGGATGTCGGGTGTACCGCCCATGTCCTTGATGCCGCCCAGGGCCTTGTCGAGCTTGGTCTTCTCGCGGGAAATGCTCAACATTTCGCGCTTGGTGAGCCCCATGCCTTCTTTGGCAAGTTGCTCGTCGAGCGTGCGGAGATGCTTGATGGAATTTGAAATGGTCTTCCAGTTGGTGAGCATGCCGCCCAGCCAGCGGGAGTTCACATAATATTGGGCCGAGCGCTTGGCACTGTCGGCGATCTGTTCCTGCGCAGTGCGCTTGGTGCCCACGAAGAGCACACGGCCGCCCTTGGCCACGGCTGCAGTCACGGCGAGAAGCGCCTGATGCAGCAATGGCACGGTCTGGGCCAGGTCAATGATATGAATGCCATTGCGCGAGCCGTAAATATACGACTGCATCTTGGGGTTCCAGCGATGGGTTTGATGTCCGAAATGAACGCCCGCTTCAAGCAATTGGCGCATGGTAAATTCTGGCGCAGCCATGGTCTTTTCCTTCTCCGGTTGATCCGCCGCGGATGGTTGTGACCGGATTATCCGGCACCGGAAGGAACTTTCGCTATGGGGGGAACTTGCGTTCCCGTGCTTGGTTCCAACACCCGCGTGAGTATTTAACGAAGCGGCCTATACAGGTGCGCTGCAGCAAAGGCAAGGGGCGGGTCATGGAGCCAGCAAAACCACACTTTCCTGCTCATTCGGATCGGTCCTGGCGATGAGGGCGCGGGCGGGTTTGTCGGTCGGGTTATAGGGC
>JBAVOA010000436.1:0-12104 GCA_049691635.1 Aestuariivirga sp.
CTTGTGGAGGCAAAAGACTATGCCAAGAAGTTCAACCGGCGGCGGAGCCATCCGCCGAATTCCGACATGCCTCCGCGCGAGTGGCACCGGATGCAGTCTGAGCTGCGTGCGGCGCGCGAACAGGCGCGGCTGATGGAGGTCCTGCATCGCAACAGGATTTTCTAAGCCATGGAAAAAAGATTCTTGAAGGTTTCCAGGGGCGTGTTGGCGCCACAGACAATGACGCCAACGCGCTCGTCCTTTGCCGGCTTGTATGCGCCTGAAAGCAGGGCCGCGAGAGCCGTCGCTCCGCCGGGTTCCGTCACGATCTGCATGTTGGTCCAGAGATAGCGCTGGGCGTTCCTGATATCTTCATCGCTTACAAGGGCAACGTGGCCCACATATCTTTGCGCAATGGGAAACATGAGGGAACCGGCAGCACTCGCACCGAGACTGTCGGTGGCAAGGCCTGAGGGTTTTATCGTTGTTGGTGTTCCAGCCGTCAGTGCGGCGCTGAGGCAGTTACAGGTCTCGGGCTCGACCCCCACAACTTTCGTTCGCATCTGATACCAGCTGGCAATGCCGCCAATCAATCCGCCACCGCCCACAGCCACGAGAACCGCATCAAGATCCGCTGCCTGTTGTTCCAGCTCAAGGGCCAGTGTTCCCTGGCCTGCGAGGGTTGTTTCCATGTCATAGGCGTGAATGTTCAGGGCGCCGCTCTCACGAACATAGTCCTGGCACAGCGCTGCTGCTTCCTGATAGTTGGCGCCCTCCTGCACTATGGTTGCGCCATAATCCGCAATGCGGGCGATCTTTGCGGGGGAAGAAATGGTGGGTACGAAAATGCGCGCGGCAATCCCCAGGACTTTGGCGGCATAGGCAACCGCCGCGCCGTGGTTGCCGCCGGAGGCCGCAGCAACTCCGGCCTCTGGAATTTGCGCGCCGACGAGATTGGTAAAGGCGCCGCGGGGCTTGAAGCTACCGGTGTGCTGGAAGAGCTCGAGCTTGAGGCAAACGGGATTTTCGATACCGGGCAATACAATATCCATGACCGGGGTTTTGCGGATGAAGGGGGCGATGCGGATTGCCGCTTCGGCAATGGTGTCACGATTGAGTGTCATGATGGGGTATGCAGGGCTCCGATGATGTCGAGGAACGGCTGACCGAGGCTTCGAGCAATAGCGGACTCTAGAATTCCCGAGGAGATTTTCAGAGCTCCACTCGGCTCATATCCATTCAGGCGCGCCGAGAGATAAAGGCCCGCCAGAAAATCTCCGGTGCCGTGGGGGACGGATGGTTTCAACGGGCTTACTGTTTCGGCGCATTCACTTGCAGTGATGGCAAGCGTTGCCAGATTATTTGTCCCGTGCGGAATTGAAGTGGCGAGGACTTCTCCGCAGGTGAGGCTTGCTGATGCTGCAATGGCCTCTGGCTTGTCTGCGACAGGTCTGCCTGTCAGCCAGGCCAACTCGAAACGGTTGGGGGTGATGCAGGAGGCCAGGGGAAGCAAGTGGTCGCGGATGGCAGTGGCCACTTCGGTTGAGACATACAGACTTTCGCCGTCGCCCAGAACCGGATCGACCAGGACATAGAGTGAAGCATTTTTTTCCTTCATCCTGCCGATGAAAGACGCAGCGACTGCGATCTGGTCAGCAGTGGCGAAATATCCGGTCATCACCCCAATGCAGTTATCCAGAGCGTCAAGTCCCTCCAGCGATTTCAGGATGGCTTCAAGTTCCGCGGCGGGGAGTTTCACCCCCGTCGGCTTGCCAAGTCCGGGGTGGTTGGACAGAATGATGGTCGGGATTTGAATTGCCGTGAAGCCGGCGGCCTGCAGGGCGGGAACAGAGGCGGAATTTCCCACGGGTCCATAGGCTACCTGCGAGGAAATGCTTAGAACCTGCCTAGGCATCAGATGACGTTTTTTTCAAACAGGGGTTCCTTGCGCGCCACGCGGTCATAGCCCAGACGGGCAAGATCAATGGTACGGTAGGTGCCATGGATGATCAGCTCGGCGATGGCGTTTCCTGCCGCAGGCCCCTGCTGCAGCCCATGGCCCGAGAAGCCATTGGCAAAATAGAAATTGCCTATCCGGGGATGGGCTCCGATGATCGCATTCTGGTCTAGCGCATTGTAGTCATAATGGCCGACCCAGGCATTGATGACTTTCACGGTTTCAAACAGTGGCACACGTTCGGCCAACTGAGGCCAGATGCGCTCCTCGAACCAGCCATAGTCCACGTCCCAGTTCAGGTCGGAAGGCTCTTCATGTTCTTCAGGCGACAGACCGCAGAGAAAATTCCGTCCCTCGGGGCGGAAGTAAATGCCGGAGGGTTCCACCGTCAGGGGCGCGCCATGGAGTGCCTCACTCGCCGTGGGGCAATCCAGCAGATAGACGTAACGTTTGCGGGGGCCAACCGGCAGTTCAAGGCCCGCAAGGCTTGCCACATGGCCTGCCCCGGTTCCGGCGGCATTCACCAGGTTGAAGCACGACAGGGTTTCACCGCTTGACAGGGTAATGGACATGATCTTGTCGGCGGCACTTTTCACGGCCGTGAGCTCGTGGGGGATAATCTTGACGCCCATGGAAACCGCAGCCTTGCGCAGCAGGGTCATCAGGGAATAGGGGTCGACCCAGCCTTCCCCGGAAAGGCCGAAGCAGCCGCCGGCCACGCCGTCGCCATTGAGCCAGGAAAACCTGGCGGTGAGATCGTTGCCCTTGAGGATGATGTTGTCGGCGCCATTGGCAATCTGAACGCGGTGGTTTTCCTGCAGGATAGGGAGGCCCTCTTCCGAAGCCATGATGAGATAGCCGTTCTCATGAAAACTCACGTCCGCCTCGGGGCCGAACTCTTCCTTGAGACCGCGCACAAGTTTCAGGCCAAACTTCGAAAGCCCGATGTTTTCAGGAGTTGAAAACTGCTGGCGGACGCCACCGAGCGACCTTCCTGTGCAACCGAACTGATAGGTCGTGTCTTTTTCAATGATGGCGATGGAGCCTGAAAATCCGTGCTTCTTGAGATAGTAGGCGGTGGCGCTGCCAACGACGCCACCGCCCACAATTGCGATATCAACATGTTCCATGATGAGCCATTGTGCCCAATCTCCCACCTGGTCACAAGGGCTCGAGAGAATCATGACTTCACTTATTTTGCTTCCATGGCTAAGCATGGAACGAAATGAGACAGTGACAGCCAATGATGAAGACCAACGCGGGCAATTATTTTGAAGATTTCAGTCTTGGACAGGACATCGTCCATGCGACGCCGCGCACCCTGACCTACGGCGACCAGGCGATTTACACCGCACTTTATGGCTCGCGTTTTGCGGTGCAGAGTTCCGATGAATTTGCCCGGGAGATCGGCTTTCCCGGTGCGCCACTTGATGACCTGCTGGTTTTCAACACGGTGTTCGGCAAGACGGTGCCGGACATCTCGCTCAATGCGGTGGCCAATCTGGGCTATGCAGAATGCGTGTTTTCGGCCCCGGTCTATCCCGGCGACACGCTTTCCGCCCGTTCCGAAGTGATCGGCCTCAAGGAAAACTCAAACGGGAAAACCGGAACGGTTTATGTACGAAGCCGGGGTAGCAATCAGCATGGCGCGGAAGTGTTGAGCTTCGTGCGCTGGGTCATGGTGCGCAAGCGCGATGAGAAATCCGCACCCCCGCCAGCGCATGTGCCAGCGCTTTCAGATACTGCAAGGTTCAACGTGACAATTCCGCACTTGAGGATTGCGAAGTGGGATTTTTCCCGTTCCGGTGCGCCGCATCGCTACGCGGATTATGCGATTGGTGAAAAGATCGACCACCTTGATGGCATGACGGTGGAGGAAGCCGAGCACCAGTTGGCGACGCGACTCTACCAGAATACAGCCCGTGTCCATTTCAACCAGCTGGAGGAAGCGGGCGGACGCTTTGGCCGGAGGCTGATCTATGGCGGACATGTTATGGCGCTGGCGCGGGCCCTCAGTTTCAATGGCCTCTCTAATGCCTGCCATATCGCGGGCATCAATGGCGGTCGGCATGTCGCGCCGCTGTTTGCCGGAGGCACGGTCTTTGCGTGGTCGGAAATTATCGACAAGGCTGACGTGCCCGAACGCAGCGAGGTGGGGGCGCTGCGGATCATTACGCGGGCGACGCGCGATCTGCCGTGCACGGACCATCCACTTGAAGATGGAACGGCGGAAAAACCGGGTGTCATTCTCGAACTGGACTATTGGGTTTTGATCCCGCGCTAGATTGCGCCCGTGTCCATGAGATAGAGCAGCAGTGAGACGGTGATGGCGGAGAGGCCAGTACCCAATGCAATTGCGGCGGATACGGCGGCAACCGATTCCTCATTGCGGTGGGCAAAGAGAAAGGCGTTGGCGCCCGTCGGCATGGCGGCCAGCAGCAGCGCCACACTGGCCCAGAAGGGCGGAACCGATACGACGTAGCGCAGGGCCAGAAAAACCAGGAGAGGCATCAGCACCATTTTCATCGCGATGAGGATCATCATGCCCGTCCACTGGCCCCTCAGGGAATAGGCCGATAGCGAAAGCCCCAGGGCAAAAAGTGCGGTCGGGACACTTGCGTCGGACAGCATGGAGAGCATGCGATCGATGACGGGATAAAGCCCAAGGCCGGTCAGGCGCCAAAGGGCTGCGGCAAGCAGTGCCAGGACGATGGCGTTGCCGGCGAGGTTGATGAACAGCTCACGGCCAAGCCGCGCAAATGAAATGTTCCCGCTGTGGCGGGCGATTTCGCGTTGCAGGGTTGCGGCAAACCAGAGGATCGGGGCGTGGATGGACAGGACCAAGCCCACGGGAACAGCGGCTGTCTCGCCAAAATGGGCAAGAACAAGCGGCGTTCCAAGCAAGGCCACGTTGCCGAAGCCTGCCGCCATGCTGGCGGCGGCACCCCCCGATGCGGACAGGCTTTCGAATTTTGACGCGATGAGCCCGGTGATGATCCAGGTCAGCGCCAGACCGCCGAAGAAGGCGAGCCACAGGCCGAAGGGCGTTGCCTCCTGCTGCTGGGTCAAAGCCACGGTGCGAAAGAGCAGGGCTGGAATGGCAAGGGTAAAGACAAATTGCGTGAGGCCCTTGGCGGTCGCCTGGTCGACAATCCTCAAACGTGCAAAGGCAAAGCCCAGGACAATCAGGCCGAAGACGGGCAGTACGGTGGTGAGAATTGCGTCCAAGTCTCAGGTCAGAGCCAGGGCTGGGCGGTTGCCTGCTTCTTTTCAAAGGCGTCGATCGACGTCACCTTCTCCAGACTGAGGCCGATTTCATCAAGCCCGTTGAGCAGGCAGTGCTTGCGGAAGGGATCGATATCGAATTTCACCGTGCCGCCATCGGGACCGCGGATCTCCTGCTTTGGCAGATCAATGGAGAGGGTGGCATTGCTGCCGCGGTCGGCATCGTCCAAGAGCTTCTTCAAATTCTCCGGAGACACAACGATGGGCAGGATGCCGTTCTTGAAACAGTTGTTATAGAAAATATCGGCAAAACTCGTGGAAATCACGCAGCGGATACCGAAATCGAGCAAAGCCCAAGGTGCATGTTCGCGCGATGAGCCGCAGCCGAAGTTGTCGCCCGCCACCAGGATCTGCGCCTTTCGGTAGGCCGGCTTGTTCAGGACGAAGCCGGGCATTTCCTTGCCCTCCTGGGTGTAGCGCATCTCATAGAACAGGGATTTGCCAAGGCCGGTGCGCTTGATGGTTTTCAGGAACTGCTTGGGGATGATCATGTCGGTGTCGATGTTGACGATATTGAGGGGAGCGGCGACACCGTTCAGGGTTTCAAATTTTTCCATGGTCCTGTTCTTTCAGTTTGCGTTTGGCAGATCAACGCCAAGGCTTTCCCCGGCGCCAATCATCAGGTTAAGATTTTGCACGGCGGCACCGGAGGCACCCTTGCCGAGATTGTCGTAGATCGAGGTGAGCAAGACCTGGCCCCGCGTCTTATTACCAAAAACCTGGAGTCGCATGCGGTTGGTATTGTTGAGGGCCTCGGGATTGATCGTCGTTGCGCGCTCAATGTCTTGAAATGGCGCTACTTCAATGAAAGTACTGTTGGCATAGGCCGCTTCAAGAATTTCCTGAATATCAACCAAACTGGTTTTCTTCTTGAACAGGTCCAAAAACATTGGAACTGTGCCCAACATGCCTTGCGCATAATTGCCGACGGCGGGTTGGAAGATGGCATTGCGGGTGAGGCCGGTGTAGTGCTGCATTTCGGCCAGGTGCTTGTGGTTCAGGGTGAGGCCATAGGGCAGGTAGGGAACGACGCTGGCGCCTGCCTGCTGATAGTCCTCAATCATTTTCTTGCCGCCGCCGGAATAGCCCGACACGGCATTGTAGGTGAAGGGATAGTCAGCGGCCAGAACGCCGGCATCGATCAGCGGCTTCACCACGGCAATGAACCCTTGCGGATAGCAGCCGGGGTTCGAGACACGGGATGCACCGGAAATTTTCCTGGCCTGGGCGGGGCTCAATTCCGGAAAGCCATAGGCCCATGAGGGATCAACCCGGTAGGCCGTCGAGGCGTCTATGACCCGGGTCTTTGATTTGGAATCGATGAGACCCACGGCCTCCCGGGCAGCGTCATCGGGCAGGCAGAGGATGGCCACATCCACATTGTTCAGCAGCTCGCGGCGCGCGTTCGCGTCCTTACGTTTTTCAGGTGCAATGCTGGCAAGGATAACATCCTTGCGGGCCCTGAGACGGTCGCGGATTTGCAAACCCGTGGTGCCTGCCTCGCCATCTATGAAAATCGTGGTCATGGGGGTCTCATACAGGCGGCACGTGGTGCTTGCAACATGAACGGCAGATGAACGGCGGCCTCAGGTTTGGTTCAGGGGCGGCCTCTTATAAATGCCCACAATACCGGCAATGATGCCGACACCGCGTTAACCGAGAGGGCTAGAAACCATGATCCGCAATCTTCTTATCGCTGCCTCTGCCGCCGCTGTTCTGGCAACCGCCTCAGCCTCCACGGCCTCCGCCAAGATTCACGTGAACCTTAACATCGGCGCCCCTGGCATAGCCTATGGCGAACCCTACCCCTACTATCCAGCCTACCCGGCCTATCCCGTCTACCCCGTTGTTGATGATGGTTATTATGATGACGGCGGTGATTGCGGCTATGAGTGGCGCACTTACAAGAAGTGGAATGCTTACCACACCGCCTTCAGAATCAAGCACAAAAAGGTTTGGGTTTGCGAATAACAAACCGCACCTGACGTCCCGCAGAACCGGCCGCGCAACTCCCCGTGGCCGGTTCATTTTATTTGTGGCAAGCTCCAGCCATTGGAGAAATGCCCCATGACTGCCTCAGCCAATCTCTTTGCCCCCGATGCGGATGTTTCAAAGCCGGTCACCAATTTCGGGCCGGATTTCCCCTTTCCCTATGACGACTGGATCAGGCATCCGGCGGGGCTGGGCTCGGTCCCGGCCCACCGGCATGGCGAAGAGGTGGCCATCATCGGGGCCGGCATGGCGGGCATGACGGCGGCTTTTGAGCTTTTGAAGATGGGCCTGAAGCCCGTAATCTATGAAGCCTCACGCATCGGCGGCCGTTTGCGGTCCCAGGCCTTCGAGGGAGCAGAGGGGGTGATTGCCGAGCTTGGCGGCATGCGCTTTCCGGAATCGTCGACGGCCTTTTACCATTACGTGAACATGCTGGGGTTGAAGTCCAAGCCTTTTCCAAATCCGCTTTCTCCCGCCACGCCATCAACGGTCATCGACCTGGAGGGCAAGACGCTTTACGTGGAAAAGACCGCCGATCTGCCGCCCATGTTCCGGGAAATAGGTGCAGCCTGGACCAAGGCACTTGAGGAAGGAGCCGGATTTTCCGGATTGCGCCAAGCCATCCGTGGGCGCGATGTTCCGGCGCTGAAGGACATCTGGAACCGGCTCATTCCCATTTGGGATGACCGCAGCTTCTATGATTTCGTGGCAACATCTTATGCCTTCGCCGACAGGCCGTTTCAATACCGCGAGGTCTTTGGCCAAGTGGGTTTCGGCACTGGCGGCTGGGATTCGGACTATCCCAACTCCATGCTGGAGATTCTTCGCGTGGTGGCAACCGATTGCGACGAGAACCAGAATTATATCGTTGGCGGGGTGGAGCAGGTGCCGCGCGGATTGTGGAAGACAGCGCCACCCAACATGGTCCATTGGCCCAAGGGCACAACACTTGAGTCGCTGCACCGCGGTGCGCCGCGGCCCGGTGTGACGCGTATTGACCGGGCCTATGGCGACAAGATTGCGGTGACGGACCGCTGGGGCGATACAAAGCTCTATGACGCGTTGCTGGTGGCGCTGCAGAGCTGGCTGCTGACGACCTATATGAAATGCGAAGAGAGCCTTTTTTCACCCAAGATGTGGATGGCGCTGGACCGCACGCGCTATATGCAATCGTCCAAGACCTTCGTGATGACCGACCGTCCGTTTTGGAAGGACAAGGACCCGCACACGGGGCGCGATCTGATGAGCATGACACTGACCGACCGGCTGACGCGCGGCACCTATCTGTTCGACAACGGCGATGACAAGCCGGGCGTTATCTGCCTCACCTATTCGTGGATGAGTGACGCCATGAAAATGCTGCCGCTGCCGGTCGAGAAGCGGGTGCAGCTGGCGCTTGATGCGCTGAAGAAGATTTATCCGGATCTGGCTCTGGAGAAACACATCATCGGCGATCCCATCACCGTGTCGTGGGAATCGGACCCCAATTTCATGGGGGCCTTCAAGGGCGCGCTGCCCGGGCACTACCGTTATAACCACCGGATGTACTGCCACTTTATGCAGGAGCGCATGCCGGCGCCTGAGCGCGGCATCTTCATTGCAGGTGATGATGTGTCGTGGACGCCGGGCTGGGTGGAGGGTGCCGTGCAAACGGCGCTTAATGCCGTCTGGGGCATCATGCATCACCTGGGCGGTGAAAGCCCTGCAGAAAATCCAGGCCCCGGCGATCAATTTGATGCGCTGAAGCCGCTTGAACTTCCGGACTAGACCAGAAAAATTATTGGCAGAGAACGGTGCAGGCCGGATTTATGTCGGTTGTGGCTTGCGCGGTTGTAAGGCCAACCATGCCGCCCGCTGCGAGTGTCAGCAGCACAAGCGCCATGAAAATCCGGCGCAAAAATTTCGTATCAGCCTGAACTGAATTATTCACGATCTAACCCCACACAACGCGACTCACTCTGCACGTGAATCACCCTACCATCTTGGCCCTCTCATAAGCTTTAAAATTTGGTGAAGCAATGGTTAACGGGGTGGTTTGAATCAAGATTTTCGAATATCCACAAACCGGCCGGCCAAAGCGGCGGCGGCGGCCATTTGTGGGCTGACCAAATGGGTGCGGCCGCGGTAGCCTTGGCGGCCTTCAAAATTGCGGTTTGAGGTGGAAGCGCAGCGCTGGCCGGGTTTCAGCTGGTCAGGATTCATGCCCAAACACATGGAACAGCCGGGTTCACGCCATTCAAAGCCCGCGGCCTTGAAAATCTTGTCCAGGCCTTCGGCTTCGGCCTGCTCTTTCACGAGGCCAGAACCGGGGACAATCATGGCATAGGCGAGGTTGCCGGCGATCCTTTTGCCGTTAACCACCTTTGCAACATTGCGCAGGTCTTCGATGCGGCCATTGGTGCAGGAGCCGATCCAGACAACGTCGAGCTCGATATCGGTAATTTTCTGGCCGGGCTTGAGGCCCATGTAGTCGAGCGCCCGCCACTTGGACTGGCGCTTGCCTTCATCGGCAATATCATCGGGATTGGGAACGGCGCCAGCAACCGACACCACATCCTCTGGCGAGGTACCCCAGGAAACGATGGGCGGCAGGGAAGCGGCATCGAGCTTCACGATGCGGTCGAAATGGGCGCCTTCATCCGTATGCAGACTATCCCAATAGCGGCGGGCTGCATCCCACTCAGCGCCCTTTGGCGCCTTGGGGCGGCCATGGAGATAGTCATAGGCTTTCTGGTCGGGGGCAATCATGCCGGCCCGGGCCCCGCCCTCGATGGTCATGTTGCAGACGGTCATGCGGCCTTCCATGGAAAGATCGCGGATGGCTTCGCCGGCGAACTCGATGACCGAGCCTGTTCCGCCTGCGGTGCCGATTTCGCCGATGATGGCGAGGATGATGTCCTTGGCGGTGGCGCTGGGAGCGAGCTTGCCAGTCACGTCGACCAGCATGTTCCTGGCTTTCTTCTGGATGAGGGTCTGGGTGGCCAGCACGTGCTCCACTTCCGAGGTGCCGATGCCGTGGGCCAGCGCCCCGAAAGCGCCATGGGTGGAGGTGTGGCTGTCGCCGCAGACGATGGTGGTGCCGGGAAGGGTAAAGCCCTGCTCGGGGCCTACGACATGGACAATGCCCTGGCGCTTGTCGCGCTCGTGGAAATATTCCACGCCGAAGTCCTTGGCGTTCTGCGCCAGGGTTTCAACCTGGATGCGGCTTTCCGGCTCGGCGATGCCCTTGCTGCGGTCGGTGGTCGGCACATTGTGGTCGACCACGGCGAGGGTGCGTTCCGGGTGGCGCACCTTGCGGCCCGTCAGGCGCAGGCCCTCGAAGGCCTGGGGAGAGGTAACTTCATGGACCAGGTGCCGGTCGATATAGAGCAGGCACGTGCCATCGTCGGCTTCGTGAACCAGATGATCGTCCCAGATCTTGTCGTAGAGTGTGCGTGGTTTTGCCATGGAGAGTCTCAAAATAGTGTTGCTGGCGGCTATTTAGCGCTTGCTGCCCTCAAGTCAAATGGCAATCCCTGCCTCCTCCCCATGCGTGCGGCACAGAGCGGAGAAACTTGCTCGTCCTTCCCGTAAACGATAACTTTGCTGCTTTGCAGGCAAGCGGCTATCGGGAAATGAGCCAGGAATTCGTAATTTTTGTGCTGAGCGATGATTGGGTGGAGAGAGCCGCACGGGTGTTTCATGATGCCTGGCACGAGACCCAAGCCCAGCTTCAGGACGCCCGTATAGCGCGGTATCGCGATCTCGCATTCTTCCGCAATCGTGTGACGCAGCGGTTGGAACGTACGGTGATTGCCATTTCGGGTGGCAGGTGCGTTGGTTTAGCGGCATGGACTGGAGACATGCTCAATACGCTTTTCGTTGACAGGACAATGCGGGGGAGAGGGATCGGCGGTTCTCTCTGTGCCGAAGCAGAAGATCAAATGAAGCGTGGAGGCGCAAAAAGTTTCTGGCTTGAATGCCTGCATGGCAACAATAATGCGCGGGCTTTCTATGAAAATCACGGCTGGCGGGTGGCCGGCGATTGCACTCTGGAGAGTCAAACTCCGGAAGGCCTGTGCAAAGTCTCCGCGTGGAAGATGGTGAAGCCTTAAACTTTTGTGGCCTTGATTGGAAAAGCCAAGGGCAGCTTAGGGAAGCCTTCGGGGAGGACCCACATGCGGCGCTTGCCTTCCTTGGGTACCATGATGGGGGCGAAAGCCCATGCCAGTTCCTCGTGCTCATTGAGATAATCGAGGCGCAGGCCTGCGGTGATCAGCCCATTGATGATGTCGCTCAGGGGATGAATCCAGTTGTGCGTTGTGGTAGCGGTGACCGGAGTCGTGTCGCCGGTATAGGTTGTTACCTCGTTCTCGACGATTGGCTTATTCGCCGGGGTGCGCCAGTCAAAGCCGTGTTCCAGGTTTGGGGTCTTTTCGTTGAGCGCCATGGCCGAGGGATGGCCTTCGAGCAAATAGAGGGTTCCGCCGGGCTTTAGCAGGGATGATACGACCCTGGCCCAGCGGGCAATGTCCGGCAGCCAACCGATGGCGCCCCAGGTGACATAGACCATGTCGAACTGGCCCTCGATCAATTCACGGGCGTCATAGACATTGCCTTCGACGAATGCTGCATCAAGCCCCGTCTGCTTCTGCAGGTCGCGGGCGGCGGCGATGGCCACGGGGGAGAAATCGAGGCCGACGCAGGAAGCGCCGCGCCGCGCCAGGCAGAGCGTATCAATGCCGAAGTGGCATTGCAGGTGGGCAATGCGCTTGCCTCTTACGTCACCGATCTCGCGGTCCTCAATGCCGTGGAGATTGTCTTCGCCCGCCAGAAATTCCTTCACGCGGTAGCCGCCCGCCTCATCCTTGGAATGGATGGCGGCGCGGTCATTCCAGTTGGCGAGATTGAC
>JBAVOA010000437.1:0-2454 GCA_049691635.1 Aestuariivirga sp.
GGGGTGCGCGAAGTGGTGATGAAAGGTTCAACGCTTGATCTCACCGATGGTGATTACACTCCGGGCACAGTACGTCGCATGCGCTTTGCCGAAATCGCCGCCCTGTTGTCGGTTATCGAACACAACATCATCGACATCTACGTCTTCCGCTCCTACGCCGACTACACGTGGAACTTCCTCACCAAGGCAGCGCGGGTGGGGAGTGAAGTGCGGCTGTTTCCGAACGCAGGCTGAGCTCAGCCCTTCTGCGCCTTCAGCCAGGTGAACAACTTGTCGAAGCCGCCGAACGGATAAAGATGCGGCGCGGCGATGTTCAGGTCCGGCTTGTCGAAATGCAGCTTGGCCAGTTGATCGACGAATTCTGTCGGTTCTGACACGGTCAGCAGCTTGGTGATATTCAAGGCCTGTTTGCGAATGAATCGGGCGGAATTGCCGACGCCGCACATGGCGGCATATTTCACCAGCGTCTTGATCGTGGCGGGGCCTGGAATGCCCACATGGATGGGAAGATCAATGCCATTGTCGCGCAGCATGCTGGCCCAATAGGCGACAGGTGCCGCTTCAAAGAGGAATTGCGTGGCGATGAAGCCCGTCATGTTGTTGGCTTTCAGCCAGGCCTGTTTCTCAGCCAAAGCTTCCAGCAAAACAGCTTCGCCGTGGCGCTTGGTGATGTCCGGATTGCCCTCCGGATGGCCGGCAAGGCCAAGGCGTTTCACGCCATGCTTCTGGAACGCATCGGTGCGCAGCAATTGGATAGCCGCATCAAACTTGCCCATAGGGGTTGGCGCCCCGCCACCCAGCACCAGCATTTGTGTAACGCCCGCCTCGCCCGCCAATGCGCCGATGCGGTTTTCCAGATCCGTCTCGTCAAGCACAAAACGCGCCGGCACATGGGGAATGGGTTCAAGGCCCGCCTTGCGCAGGGTGCCTGCTGCCGCCAACTGGCCTGCCACATCGGCGGGATCGATGAGGGCGATGAAAATTGGTGTACCCCTCGGCAGGCGTTCCTGCAGCAGGGGCAGTTTTTCAATCTGCTTGGGGGTGATTTCAACCGAGAGGTTGTTCAGGAATTCGCGGGAAGGATTGGCCATCATCAGGGATTTGGCGGGACTTAGCGTATGGGGTGCATTCAAGATCAGGGACTCCAAGCAGGCCCCCCCAAAATGGCGGCAGTACCGTCTATTCGCCCAAATATTTGCGACAGCAAAGGTACGAAACCGACTATTTACCTTGTCATAAGTCGGTTTCGGACTGCGACATGGCGCTGATGGACAAAGTGACGGAAGTGTCGCAAAGATGCGCTTCTGGAGAACCCCATGTTCGGCGACAAACCCAAGGACGTGCCGCAGCCCTTCGCCCTGATTCTTGTGCCGGAATTCACCATGATGCCGGTAACCTCGGCCATTGAGCCCCTGCGGCTGGCGAACCGCCTGTCGGAAAAGGAGCTTTACCGCTGGACCATGCATTCGGTGGATGGCCAGCCGGTGTCCGCCTCCAACCACATTCTCACCATGGTCAACGGCGACCTCGAAACCGTGCCGCAGCACGCCACCATCATCGTCTGCGCCGGCCTCAATGTGCAGCACCATGCGGACAAGCGCCTGATCAGCTGGCTGCGCAAGATCGCGCGCCGGGGCAATGACATCGGCGCAGTCTGCACCGGGGCTCATCTTTTGGCCGAGTCCGGCATTCTCGACGAATATAAATGCACCATCCACTGGGAGAACCTGCCCGGCTTCTCGGAAGCCTTCCCTGAAATCAACGCCACAGGCGGATTGTTTGAGATTGACCGGGACCGCTTCACCAGTGCGGGCGGCACCACGGCGCTCGACATGATGCTCACCATGATCGCCAGCCAGCATGGGCCGGATCTCGCCTCGGCCGTTGCCGAAGCGGTGTTGCATTCGCCCATCCGCCATCACAGCGAACACCAGCGCATGTCGCTGCCTGCCCGCATTGGCGCGCGGCATCCCAAGCTTGTCGGCATCATCGAGAAGATGGAAGAAAATCTGGAAGAGCCCCTGTCGCCCAGCCTGCTGGCAAAACAGGCGGGGCTTTCCACGCGCCAGCTCGAACGCCTGTTCCGGCGTTATGTCGACCGTTCGCCCAAGCGCTACTACCTGGAACTGCGCCTGAAGAAGGCCCGCTCCCTGCTCTTGCAAACCGATATGTCGGTAATCAACGTGGCGCTGGCCAGCGGCTTCTCCAGCCCGTCGCATTTCTCCAAATGCTACCGCGCCTTCTACGGCCGCACCCCCTACCGGGAGCGGGGCATTCCAGTGATTCAGGCAGTGGCGTGAGCAGGCTGCCCCTTCCTTGCCGCCCCGGGGCTTGAACCGGAAGCCTGTTGGCAAGCATACGGTTTTGTATGTTTCAGGCAGGCGCACGCCGATGTAAAATATGCCATCCACCAAAAATGCCCTCATGGTGAGTTGAATGGAAGAATGTCGACAT
>JBAVOA010000438.1:0-20818 GCA_049691635.1 Aestuariivirga sp.
GAACAGGGCCCAGGAGCCTGTGGTGAAATCTTGCAGTCTTGTGCCCACGGCCAGCACCACATCGGCGTCCTCGCACACGGTGTTGGAGGCGCCGGTGCCGGTGACACCCACCGCACCCATGTTCAAACCGTGGAGGAAGGGCAGGGAGGATTTGCCACCCTGGGTTTCCACCACGGGAATGCCGTGGGTGTCGGCAAATTTTGCCAGGGCATTGGAGGCTTCCGAAAACAGCACGCCACCACCCGCGATAATCACCGGCTTTTTCGCGTTTTTCAGTACACGGACGGCTTCGACCAGTTCGTCCTCGTCGGGGCGCACCCGCCGTGTGTTCCAGATCTTTTCGTCGAAGAAGCTTTCGGGATAGTCATAGGCCTCGGCCTGGGTGTCCTGGCACATGGCAAGGGTCACCGGCCCGCATTCGGCGGGATCGGTAAGCACTATCATGGCGCGATTCAGCGCAGGGATAAGTTGTTCCGGCCTGGCGATGCGGTCGAAGTAGCGCGATACGGGCTTGAAGCAGTCGTTGACCGAAAGGGTGCCGTCGCCGAAATTTTCGATCTGCTGCAGCACCGGATCGGGCAGGCGGTTGGCGAAAATATCGCCGGGCAGCAGCAGGACCGGCACGCGGTTCACATGGGCCACGGCGGCGGCAGTCACCATGTTCAGGGCGCCGGGACCGATGGAGGTGGTGCAGGCCATCATGCGGCGGCGGCGCATGGCCTTGGCATAGGCAATGGCCGAATGGGCCATGGCCTGTTCGTTATGGGCCCGGTAGGTCGGTAGTTCCTTGCGCACGCCATAGAGGGCCTCGCCAATGCCTGCCACATTGCCATGGCCGAAGATGGCCCAGACGCCCGCGAAGATTGGCAGTTTCTTGCCGTCGATCACGTTCATCTGACGCGCCAGGAATTTCACCAGGGCTTGTGAAGTTGTCAGGCGAATGGTCTTGCCCATGAATTTGTCCTCGTTTGAGAAAGTCAGGTGTGGGATTTATTCCAGACATTTACCAGATTGGCAAAGCGTTCCGCCATGTCCGATGTCGCAGTTGAATCATTGGTCTTTCCGGCAAGCCAGCTTTCCGCCACGCTGCTGAAGATGGTGCGGCCCACGGCAAAGCCCTTGACCGTGCCATGGCCCGCGGTTGCGGCAAAGGCGCTGGCGAGTTCCGCTTCGGGTGCATCGAGGCCCAGAAGCACGATGCCGCGGCAATAGGGATCGTTGGCCTTGATCACCTTCTCGATACTGGCCCAGGCGACCGAGGTGGCCTGCGGTTCCAGCTTCCACCAGTCGGGCTTGATGCCGAGGTCGTAGAGTTCGGCCAAGGCACGCGAGACCGTGTCGTCTTTCATGGCGCCGTTCTTGCCAGCGATAATCTCGATCAGCAGTTCGCGGCCCACCTTGCGCGCCGCCTCATAAAGGGTGCGAAGTTTCTGCGCCTGCTCGGTCTTGAGTTCGGCGGGATCATCAGGGTGGTAGAAGGCGAGGCACTTGATGGTGTGGGTGACCGGCCACTCGACAAGCCTTGCACCCACATCCTGGGTGAATTCAAAACGCAGGGGCCGCGAGCCCGGCCGCTCCAGGGGCCGGCCGATCCACAGGCCAAGCTTGGCCGCATCGAACATGGCCTCCCTGCCATAGGTATCATCAAGCAAGGTGCCAAAGCCCGGCTTGCCTTTGGACACCTGGCCGATCGCCGCAATGGCTAGGCGTTTGAAGGGCCCAATGCGTTCGCGGGGCGCTCCTGCCTTGTCGGCAATCGCTTCCAGTTGAATGCGGTGGTCGATGGCAAGTGCCAGAAGTTTCGGCGGCTGGGCCCGCCTTGTGGTGGCCCAATGGACGTGATTGATGGCTTCATCCTTGCGCAGGGCCTGGTGGGGGCTGCCGTGCGTGAGGAAATACTGCAGCTCATCCCGGGTCGGAATTTCCGGCGAGCAGAGCAGCCGTGACACGGCAAAGGCTCCGCAGGCATTGGCGTAGGTGGCACAGGTCTCCAGCGGCTCGTCCTTCAGCCAGCCGCACAGGAAACCGGAGAAGAAGGCATCGCCCGCCCCCAAAACATTATAGACCTCAATGGGAAAGCCCTTGCCCACGATGCCGTCTTCCAGGCGGTTGGGGATCGCGCCGGGATAGACCACGCAGCCCATGGGGCCGCGCTTCAGGACGATGGTCGCCGAAGAAAGGGACCTGATCGTTTTCAGCGCGGCCAAAGTGTCCTCACTGCCGGCGGCAATGTGGACCTCTTCTTCCGTGCCAACGATCAGGTCACAGTCAGGGAGAACCGTCTTGATATGGTCGGAGACCTTGTCGGACTTGATGTAGCGCTCCTCGCCGGCGCCATGGCCGGCAAGGCCCCAGAGATTGGGGCGGTAGTCGATATCGAAACAGATCTTGCGGCCATGGGCCTTGGCGATCTTCATGGCCCTGCGCTGGGCCGCATCGTTCTGGGGCCTGGCAAAATGGGTGCCGGTCACCAGCAGGGCGGCCGACGAGGCCACGAATTTTTCGTCGATGTCGGCTTCGCACAGCGCGCTGTCGGCGCAATTGTCGCGGTAGAAGATCAGCGGAAAAGTCTTGTCGTTTTCCACCGAGAGCAGGACCAGCGATGTCAATCGCTGCGGGTCGGTGGTGATGCCGTCGGTTGAAACACCTTCGCGGGTCATCTGTTCGCGCACATAGCGCCCCATCTGTTCGTCGCCCACGCGGGTGATGAGCCCGGATTTGAGGCCAAGCCGCGCGGTGCCGATGGCGATGTTGGAAGGGCAGCCGCCCACGGACTTGGCGAAGGAGGTGATGTCTTCAAGCCGGGAGCCAATCTGCTGGCCGTAAAGATCGACCGAACAGCGGCCCACGGTAATGACGTCGAGCCCAGCCTTTTTGCCGCTTTCAGACGCCATTTCTGCCTCCTTGAATTTTTACTTGCTTGACAAGACGAAACAACAATTCCAAAATGGTGTCAAGTTGGAATGTTTATTCCGTTCATTCGAATTTGGGGTATTATTCATACTAACATGTTAGCATGAATAATCGTCCCGTCGTATTTGCGCGGAATTTGCGTGCAGTTGTCGTGCAAACCGTGCGGTTTTCGCCACTTTTTCATGCCAATTCCATGTGCTTTGATACAGGTTTGCACGCAATTTGGAGAGGGACATGATCAGGTTTGGAATACTCGGCGCGGGCCGGATCGGCAAGGTTCACGCGGCGACAATAGGCGCCTCGAAGGTTGCGAAGGTCGTCTATATCGCCGACGCGATGCCCAAGGCCGCGGCCGATCTGGCGGCAACGGTTGGCGCCAAAACTGCAAGCGTTGAAGAGATCATCGCTTCCAAGGATGTCGATGCAATCCTCATTGCAACACCCACGGGCACACATGCGGACCTGATCGAAGCGGCCTCCAACGCGGGCAAGGCGATCCTCTGCGAGAAGCCGGTGTCATTGTCCGTGGATAGAATACTTTCCTGCCTTAAGGTGGTCGAGAAGAACAAGTCCAACCTGATGATCGGCTTCAACCGCCGCTTCGATCCGAATTTCGCCAGCCTGCAGCAGCGCATCGCACGCGGCGACATCGGCAATGTGGAACTTGCCACCATTATCAGCCGCGATCCGGCGCCGCCGCCTGCCGACTATGTGAAAGGTTCGGGCGGCCTGTTCCGCGACATGATGATCCATGATTTTGACATGGCGCGCTTTCTCGTCGGCGAGGAGTTCATTTTGGTTCATGCACTGGGTGCGGCACTGGTGGACAAGGCCATCGGCGAGGCGGGCGACGTGGATACGGCATCTGTTCAAATGCAAACCGCCTCCGGCAAGATTGCCGTCATCACCAATTCGCGCCGCGCCACCTACGGCTATGACCAGCGCATGGAAGTGCATGGCAGCAAGGGCATGCTGCGGGCAGGCAATGTGCACAATACCACAGTGGAACTGGCCAATGCCCAGGGCTTTGCCGGCGACCCGGTGCTGAATTTCTTCACCGAACGCTATGGCGCGGCCTATGCCAATGAGGTGAACAGCTTCATTGAAGGCATTGCCAAGGGCGTGTCGTCGCGGCCCAATGGCCAGGACGGATTGCAGGCCCAGAAGCTGGCCGATGCCGCAACCGAATCGTGGAAAACCGGCAATCCGGTAAAGGTGCAATGATGAATATGGACTCCCTCTCCAAGCTCTCGATGGATGGCAAGATCGGCGTTGTCACCGGCTCCACGCAAGGGCTGGGCGAAGCCATCGCCCATCTCTTCGCCGACCGGGGTTGCAAGGGCCTGGTCATCACCGGGCGCAATGAAAAGAACGGCGCGCGGGTCAAGTCCGACCTCGAAAAGAAGGGCGTCAAAGCCGTTTTTGTGCAGGCTGATCTCGCCGGCATGGACGACACGCGCAGGGTTATAGCAGCCACTGACAAAGCTTTTGGCCGTGTCGATGCGGTGGTGAATGCGGCGGGAATTGCCGACCGGGGCACCATCTGGGACACCAAGCCGGAGCTCTTCGATGCCATGATGAATGTCAATGTGCGGGCCCCCTATTTCATTACCCAGGACGCGCTGCATGTGATGAAGCGCGAGAAGATCAAGGGCACCTTCGTCAACATCATCTCCATGTCTGGTCACGGCGGGCAGGATTTCATCTCGGCCTATTGCATCTCCAAGGGCGCGCTCATCACGCTCACCAAGAACACCGCCTATGCGGTGATGCGCCACCAGATCAGGGTCAACGGCCTCACCATCGGCTGGATGGATACGCCGGGCGAAGACCGGATCATGAAAACCTATCACGATGCGCAGGATGGCTGGCTGAAGAAGGCGGAAGCGGTGAGGCCCTTCGGGCGTTTGCTGAAGCCCGAGGAAGTGGCGCGGGCTTGCGGCTTTTTGTCGAGCGAGGAGTCGGGCATGATGACCGGCGCCATCATCGACTTCGACCAGCAGGTGCTGGGCACGGGCAATTCCATCCCCGAGCCGCCGGCAGTTTAGGTTCGGCGGCCGCGCATTTCAGCGACCGCCACGGTAAGCGTCATGGCGAGCGAGAGGGTTGCCGCCATGGAGCGGAAGCCTTCGAAATTTGCCTCGGCCACTTCGAACCAGATTTCAGCACGGGAAGCGAGCGGCGAGAAGCCCGAGTCGGTGATGGAAACGATGGGCACGTTGCGCGCCGATGCGGCTTGCGCCAGCGCTACGGTTTCGGAGGCGTAGGGAGTGAAGCTGATGGCCAGCACCGCGTCGCGCTTCGTGGCAAAGCCCAGTTCCTCCTGGGCCAGCCCGCCGATGGCGTCGATCAGGACATTCCTCACGCTAAGCTTTCCGAAGGCGTAGGACATGTAGGTCGAGATCGGGAAGGAGCGCCTGAGCCCAAGCAGGTAAATGGTTTCGGCCTTGCTCAGGATCTCCACCGCATGATCGAGTTTCTTGGGCTCAAGCTTTTCCTGCAGGGCGCTGATGGATTTTTCTGCCGCCTCGGTGAAGCCCTGGAAAATCACGTGGGATTTCGACGCCGACAAGGCATGCTCGCGCAGCTGTTCGATGCGTTCCTCGTAGTTCAAAATCCGGTCGCGCAATCTTGAGCGGAAGACCTCCTGCAATTCGGAAAAGCCCTGATACCCCATCGCCTGGGAGAAGCGCACCAGCGTCGACGGCTGCACATCAGCCTCCAAGGCAATGCTCGCCACGGTACCAAAAGCAATTTCATCGGGATGTTCCAAGGCATAAGTTGCCACCTGGGTCAGGCGTTTCGGCAGGCTGGAGCCGCGCTCGATGATGCGGTTCTTGAGGTTCTGGAAATCCCTTGGGAGGATGTTGCTTTCGCTCACTTTTGGCTCACTTTGGTAGCAAGGGTCGCAGAATAAGTCAGTAAATCACAGCAAGTCGCTTATGCCAAGAAAATAGAACAATTATTCCACCGATGGAATTACGGAAGGAATCATTCAATGGTTCCTCTCGGCATGGCGGTGATCGAAACTGTGAAGTCTAGACCCCGACTTTTCGCCTTGGCGAAGCTGAAGCTTACCTTCGGCGCAGCGAGGTCGTCGGGGTGACAGAAATTGGGATGGCAGAGGTTATCGGACTTTCACACGCCGTTACGGTTCTGGAAATTCGGCCAGCATGCGCCGCTCGAGTTCAACGAGGTCGGCGGGCAAGGGCTGGCCCGTGCCGCGAAGTTCATTGAGTTTCAAGTGCAGAAGTTCGTAGAGCTCGTGAAGATCTTCCGGCTGGTTGTTGATTTGGCTGACCAGCAAGCTGATCTGGGCCTTAAGCTCTTCCAATGCCATAGCGTACTTTCCTTACAAGGTTTAAGGTTATCTGGCATCATAACACAATTGGTGCCGTTCTTCCGATTTGTTATCAGTTGTCGTCATAGCCCCGGGAACGGCGGGAGGCACCGGAGATGGGTGGGCGGCGGCGGGTGTTGTCAGTTCCGTCACCAGTGAGGCTGCGCTTCAGGCGACGAATAAATGCCGCACGGGACTTTGCGTCGGCGAACTTCGCCATTTCCTGGTCAATGTCGAGATGCAAGCCGGCAAGATCATTGTTCCAGTCAGGCTTCGCGATATTTTCCGGGTCAATGCGTGGCTTGGTTTCCGAAGCAAGAAGGACACAAGCCTCGCCGGTCAGATCATAGACATCGTCAAGGCGTGGACGCACGATGCAATCACCTTCGACTACGGGTCCGGTAATGGCCTGTTGCAAGGCCATTTGCGGGTCCTCTTCGCCATGGGTGAGGAAGACGGTTTTTCCAATGGGTTTGCGTTCCTTTAGCCACTGCACAAGCTCGGGTCCATCGGCATGGCCGGAATAATCCTCGAACTGGCGAATGGTGGCGCGCACAGTGATGTCCTCACCCATGATCTTCACCATCGTGGCGCCACTCTCCAGGATCTGCCCGAGCGAACCCGCGGCCTGGAACCCCACCAGCAGCACCGTTGTGCTGGCCTGAAACAGATGATTCTTCAGGTGGTGGCGGATGCGGCCCGCGTCACACATCCCGCTGGCGGCAATGACAATGCGAAAGCCGGAGAACAGTGCAATCGCTTTGCTGTCTTCAACTGTCTCGGTGCTTTTGAGCAGGGGTGAGTTGAAGGCCCGAAACAGATCATCGCCATTCTGCAATTCCTTGGCGTGTTTCTTGAAAATCGCGGAGGCCTTGTTGGCTAATGGACTGTCAATGAAGATGGTGGTCTTGGGCACGGTGCCCTGTTCCATGAGGTGCACAAGGTCCGTAACCACTTCCTGGGTGCGTTCCACCGCAAAAGAAGGGATGAGAAGGGCTCCCTTGCGGGCGGCTGCGGCATTCACTTCCTGGGCCAGCAGCTCGCGGCGCTTTTCCTCGGAGCGTTCGAAGCGGTCCTTGCCGCCATAGGTTGATTCACAGATCACATAGTCAAACCCTGTGGGTGCTTCCGGATCCGGCTCCAGCATCTTATGGGCGGGACCAATATCGCCTGAGAAGAGAATGCGCGTTGGCGGCTTGCCGGCCTGCGTCACTTCAACTTCAATGGAAGCGCTTCCGAGGAGATGGCCGGCATTCCACCAGCAGGCCCGGATGCCCTTGGCGGGCTCCATCCAGGTTTCATAGTCGAGCGCTTCAAAATGCGTGAGGGAATTCATGGCATCTTCCAACGTATAGATCGGCTCCACTTCAGGAAGGCCGCGCTGCCGGTTCCGTCGGTTCTGGAATTTGGCATCGGATTCCTGGATAAAACCGGAGTCAGGCAGCATGACGGCGCAAAGGTCAACAGTTGCCGCCGTGCAATGAATTTTCTTGTTGAAGCCATGCTTCACAAGTTTTGGAATGAGGCCAGTATGATCAATATGGGCGTGGGTGAGCAGCATGGCATCGAGGCTTGCCGGATCAAACGGAAAATTCCGGAAATTGAGCTCGCGTTCCGTCTTGGAGCCCTGGAACATGCCACAGTCGATGAGCACCTTTGCACTTTCGGTTTCCAGGAGATAACAGGAACCGGTGACGGTTCTGGCCGCACCGTGAAATTTGAGGCGAATGGACATTGTTACTCCTTGGGAATGTGAAGGCCGCGGACTGTGAGCTCTTCCCAGGCCTGTTCCGGCGTGTCGGCAAAGTCAAAGAGCTGGAGATCGTTTTCGTGGACGAGTTTGGCTTTGACGAAGGATTCAAAGTTGATGGCGGTTTTCCAGAAAGTGGAATCATAGAGGATAACCGGCAGGGGTTTGCTCATCTTTCCGGTCTGGCGAAGGGTTAGAATTTCAAACAGCTCATCCAACGTGCCAAAGCCGCCAGGGAAGACCACGAGTGCCGCCGCCCGCATGGCGAAATGCATCTTGCGCATGGCGAAATAATGGAAGCGGAAAGTGAGTTCTGGGGTGGAATACGGGTTTGGCTCCTGTTCCATGGGAAGCGTGATGTTGTAGCCAATGGATGGCGCATCGGCATCGTAGGCGCCGCGGTTGGCAGCCTCCATGATGCCTGGGCCGCCGCCGGTGGCAATAACGTTCTGGCGCGTGGCCGAATGGTTAAGCTTTGCCCCGCCATTGAGCGAGCAAATCATGGAGAATTTGCGCGCCGCTTCGTACCAGCCTGAACCGTCACTTTCCCTGACCCGGGCCGAACCGAAGACCACGATGGTTGAATCAACCCCCCAGGTGCGCAAGTATTCTTCAGCCTTCTGGTATTCAAGTTGAAAGCGGAGGCCCCTGGTGGAGTCGCCCAACAGGAATTCCTGATCGTAAGCCGGGAGCCGGAAGGCAGCTGCTGCCATTTGCGGCTTGTTTGAGGGGCGTTTCGTCAAAATTCGGTCTCAGTTCCCGTAGACGGCTTCACTTGGCCAGAGTAGCTGTTATCGCACGATATGAGAAGAGGACGCAGTCATGGATGAAAAGAAAGCTTTTGCAATACGGTTTACGGCAACACCGGGTAAAAAATTCGACTTGGGAAAATGGGACCCAAGGGATGATAGCGCCTTTGACGACAAGGACAAAGCCAAGGAACAACTGGTCAAGGACGCAGCGGCGATCGACGGCCTGCAGGACCGGCTTTACGCGGAAGGAAAACGGGCCTTGCTGGTTGTGCTGCAGGGCATTGACTGTGCGGGCAAGGATGGGACGGTACGCGCCGTGTTCAATAGCTGCGGACCCATCGGGGTCATCGTGAAATCCTACAAGGCGCCCTCGGAAGAGGAGCGTGCCCATGACTATCTCTGGCGGGTACACCAGGCCTGTCCGCCGAAGGGCATGATCGGGCTGTTCAACCGGTCGCACTACGAGGATGTGCTGGTGGTGAAGGTGGAAAAGCTTGCAGCGGCCGAGGCCATTGAACGGCGCTATGAGGAAATCAACCAGTTTGAAAAGCTGATCTCGAACAGCGGCACGCGCATCCTGAAATTCATGCTGCACGTTTCCAAGGAAGAGCAGGCGGTTCGGCTGCAGGAACGTGTCGATAGTCCCGACAAGCAATGGAAATTCAAGCCAAGCGATCTGGACACGCGGGCCAAATGGGTGGATTACATGGCGGCCTATGAGACGGCAGTTTCCCGCTGTTCCACGGATATCGCGCCATGGCATATCATCCCTGCAGACCGCAACTGGGTGCGCAATGCGTCAATCGCACGGATTGTGCGCGAGACGCTTGAAGAGATGAGCCCACAATATCCGGCGCCAAAGGACTGGGATCCGAAGGCGATCCATATCGCCTAGGCTGCCGTTGACCAATTATTCATACCTGGCGTTTTAGGTTCAGACAAAAGTGAGACAGATGGGGCATGGCTGTTCACTTTCAGGTTTGGACATATGAACAGAATTTTCGCGTTTCTTCTTCCCGGATTTGCTTTGTTGCTGGGCGGCATCGTTGATGCCTCCGCGGGCGCCCATGCCAGCCTGCTGGTGATTGAAGGAACAGTCATGGTTAATCACGGCGACGGATTCGAACCGGCCGCCGGGGTGGTCGAGGTGAATGCCGGTGATCGCATTCTCACGGGCGAAAAGGCAAAAGCTGTGTTGCGCTATGCCAACTGCAGTATCGGGATCAAGGCCCGCAGTGTTATGACTGTCGTCGGGAACGCTCCCTGCGTGACGAATTTGCAAGGTGGCGTCTACGTGATGCAAGACGCCCTGTTTGGCGCATTCGTTCCGCCGATCATCGTTCCAGCGGAATTTGCAGGCGGATTTGTTGGACTGGTCGGATTAAACGAACTTCTGCTCAGTGCACCGGCGGCCAACTAGCAAACGCCGCGCAGCCTTCCCCAGAGATACGAGAAAAATCCGGGATGATACCAGACCCGGGATGGTCCCTGAACGGGGGTGGCTGTAAGGGTTCCGGCCAATGCATGCCGGGTTGCGTCGAGAAGGAGGGGGATGGCCGCGGCCGTCTGCAAGTAGGGGTAAGTTACAAAATTGTCGTCCGCCTGCGGTGCAATTTTTGTCTGACCGACGATATTTCCCGTATCAATTCCGGCATCAACAAGATGGATGGTGACACCGCAGTGTTTGGGATCATCCTGAGACAAAGCCCAATAGGCGCCGTGCGCGCCGCGATAGAGCGGCGTTATGCCCTGGTGGATATTGATGAAGGTTGCGTCGGTTGCGTGCAGGACAGGAGCACGCAGAATGCGGGTGCCGTTGACGATAACAACCTTTGGCTGGTGCTCCTTCAGCAGTATTTCGCAAGCCCTACCGTTAGCGCTATCGACATGGATGACATGAGACGTGCAGGGCTCTGTGCGTTCAAGTCCGAAATGCCTGCAGATCCGGTGGATACGATTCCGGCCGAAGTAATTCAGCAAAGGGCGAATCAACATCACGAAACCAACCTGTGAGAGAACGGTAGCCAAACCCAGTTTACGCATCCGGGTGCGCAACATGGACAGGCGCGACATGTAGGGTTCGATCACTGCGGGAAAAGGTCCAAATTCCTGAACCAGCCGGTTGTAGACAATCCATGTCGTCGGGTTGTTGCCGCCGAGGAGCACAAGACCTGGTTTTAGTTGACCCATATTTTCTCGCGTTTTGCTGGACTTATTTGCCTCGCGGCATTTTAATGGCAAGCCTTTAAGAAAGCTTGAGCAGGCATGCAAGGTGCAATCACTAGGTGCAGACACAAAGCAGAAGCCGCTCAATTCTCGGGTGATCTCTCCTTACTGGAGGTAATTCTCCCGCAATTAGCGTTCTATTAACCATTTTAACCGACTGATCTTATGTGGCCTGATCGGGGACCGGATTTGGCTCACCAGCAGTACTGCGTTCGGAATCCAGTGCATTTGCGTAAGGTTGCGAATTTCGCATCCCGTTCCATTGATTTTTCAGTTTGGTGCTTGGAGCTTAAAGCAAGATGTCCCGACTCTGGGCCTATGGCGTGTCTGCCTGGTTTCTGTATGTGCCAATCGCGATTGCGTTGGGACAGGCCGCGCCAGCTTTGCGCACGGCCATGCAACTTGCCGCCATTACTGTTCTCATCATTGCCCTTTTCAAGCTGCGGCCCACGCCCGACTGGCAGGGACCGGGGCTGGCCATTTCCCTGGCTACAGGTGCTTTTGCCTTTCCGCTGCTGCAACTCATTCCCTTGCCTGCATTTGCGTGGACCGAACTTGCCGGCCGCCAGTTTTTTACCGCCACGCTTAAGGCTTCAAGCCTTGTACCGACCTGGATGCCCATCACTCTCAGCCCCGCAGCCACCCGCGACAGTTTCCTTGCCATGCTCCCGGCCTTCGCCCTTTTCCTGGCCATAGTAACGCTGCCGGAGTCCGAGCGCCGCAAGCCTGTCATCGCCCTGCTCGGCCTGGGACTTTTCAGTGTGGTGCTGGGGCTTGCCCAGGTTTCGCAAGGGCCTAACAGTCCGCTTTATGTGCTCAAGGATTCCAACCTCAATTCCGCTGTTGGCCTGTTTGCCAACCGCAATCATTTCGCAGCGCTGCTGTTCTGTTGCATGCCCTTTGTATCGGCATGGACAATCGGTCTGGTGGGTTCGGGCTCCATCAATGGACTTGCCGCAACGCTTGGCAACTTGCTCATCTACGGAATTCTGGTTCTCGGACTCGCAGTGGCCGGCTCGCGAGCGGGACTTCTATTGGCCATGCTCGCCATGCTCGGCGCGGTTCTGCTGGCCAGGAGGAACGTGCCGTCCAGCGCAACGCGTGCGGCTTCAAGAACCATGGTTCTGGCGGGCGCCATCGGCACGGTGGTCATTGTTGAATTCGGACTCGTCGGCATCATGCGGTTTGCCGCGCAGGATGGCATTGACCAGAAGCGGCTGGAAATTGCCGGTACAGGCCTGCACATTGCGGCGGACATGATGCCGCTTGGCTCTGGCCTGGGAACCTTCGTTCCCGTCTATAGCATGTACGAGACGCCCCAATCGCTTGGGGTGGGCGTAGTCAATTACGCTCACAATGACTGGCTGCAATTGGGGATCGAAGGAGGCCTTGGTGCCGTGGTCCTGCTTGGGCTGTTTGCAATCTGGTATCTTGTTCGGACGTTTCACGTCTGGCACCGCGGCGGAGTTGGACTTGATGCCCTGCTGCCGCGCGCCGCAAGCCTCGTGGTGGCCCTCCTGCTGATTCACTCCTGTGTCGATTATCCGCTTCGCTCGACGGCGCTTATGTGTGTTTTTGCCTTGGCTTGCGGCCTGATGGCGGCAAGTGGCGGCGGACGCTCCCTGCATGGAAGCGCGGCGGGCGAAACCTGGAGGCCCGCGTGATCGATCTTCACTCGCATATTCTGCCGGAGCTTGATGACGGTTCGCCCGACATGGAAACTTCACTGCAGATGGGTCGCATGGCGGTGTCCGACGGGATCGTGGTGGTCGCCTGCACGCCGCATATTACGCCGGGGGTTTATGACAACCGGGCCGATGACATTCGCAAGAAGGTTGAGGCTTTCCAGCTCAGACTGTTTGAGTCCCACATTCCGCTCCACGTTGTTTCGGGCTGTGACGGACATATGCGGCCTGATTTCGTCACGGCGCTGAACTCCGGCGAGATCCTGACAATCAACAGGAGCCGCTATGTTCTCTTTGAACCGCCCCATACGGTCGCCCCGCCCCGCCTGGAAGACCTGCTCTTTAACATCATGGCTTCGGGGTATGTGCCAATTCTCACGCACCCGGAAAGGCTGAGATGGATTGAGACGCATTTTGCACTCATTCAACGCCTGTCCATGGCTGGGGTCTGGATGCAGCTCACAGCCGGTTCGCTCACCGGGCGGTTTGGCAAAAGGCCACAGTACTGGGCAGAGAAAATGCTGGGGCTCGGGATGGTTCATATCCTGGCTACAGATGCGCATAACCTGACGACCAGACCACCGCTTCTCGCAAAGGCTTTTGATATGGCGCGGGCTGCTATCGGGCAGGACGCTGCGAATCATCTCGTGGTGACCCGCCCAATCCATATCGTGGACAACCATCCCGTCGAACAATCACCACCACTCCTCGTCTATGCACATTCTGTCGGCGAACCGAGTTGGGGTTGGCGGCGCAGATTGAAAGCAGGCTAGACGTCTATGCAGGAGTTCACGCGCACAACACGGATTTTCCTCTGTCTTCTGGCCTGCCCCGCGCTTGCCAATTGCAGTGGTTCAAAACCTGTCCTCAGCGGCAATGAGGGAGCGTTTACCAGCAGCATCAGATCGCCAGATGCTCCCGGCAGCGGCCATGCCGGGCAAGGCGTCGACAAGATATTTGCGGCAAGTGCCCAAGGCACGACCAAGTTTACGGTTTCCGCCCCCGTAGACTATCATATTTCGGCCAGTGACGTCCTGGAGATATCGGTCTTTGGCGTGGAAGACCTGACCCGAACGGTGCAAGTGAGCACCAACGGGGATATTTCCCTGCCGCTCATTAAGACCGTTCCCGCGGCGGGGAAAACCGCGGGCGAACTTGAGCGTGTAATCGCCGGCATGTTGCAGAAGGACTATCTGCAGGCACCGCAGGTTTCAGTCTTTGTGAAGGAATATACCAGCCAACGCATTACTGTTGACGGGGCTGTCAACAAGCCGGGAATTTTTCCGACAACGGGGCAACTCTCCCTTCTGCAATCCATCGCCCTGGCGCAGGGCCTTAACAATGTTGCCGATCCGAGCGGCATTCTGGTGTTCAGGACCGTGGGCAACCAGCGCATGGCGGCGCGCTTTGACTTGAAGAAGATAAGAGCCGGTCTTTCGCAGGATCCGATGCTGGCTGCTGGCGACATTGTGATGGTTGACCAGTCCACGGGCCGCACGACACTCCGTGACATCCGCGATGCGGTGCCGCTCACGGGGCTTTTTTCGCTTCTTGCGCTTTGAGTTGATTTTGGAAATGGGAAAGACTTCTTGAGATGGACGCCACGCTAAATCACGGATTTGATCGACGGGCAGGAGCGTGGCCCCTGGTGCCGCAGCAAAGTGGCAGCACTGTCGCCGAGTATCGCGGCGGCGGCCGGGCATTCTCTTTCTATCCGGGTGAAGCCGCGCCGCATTTCCAGGTCACATTTGATTTCAAGAGATACCTCCGAACCATTTCCAAACATCGTTTTCTCATTGGCGGAACGATTGCAGCTTCGCTGCTTCTTGGCCTCATCGTAACCCTTTTGATGACGCCGGTGTACCGTGCGACCGCATCCATCCAGATCGACCGGGAGGCCATCAATGTGGTAAATGTTGGAACAGTCCAGGCCGATGAGAACACGGGCGGGCTCGATTTCTTCCAGACACAGTATGAGCTTCTGGCAAGCCGTACACTGGCGGAGCGCGTGGTTTCGACGCTCGGCCTGACCGATGATGAGAAGTTTGCAGGCCAGGCAGAGCAGTCTTTCGTTTCCAATCTGGGCAACATCGCCTTTGGGTCGCCTGCCCAAGATGAATCATCACTTGAAGGACGCACTGCCCAGGCCGTCGCCAAACTGCAAAATATTCTGGCAATTTCACCAGTACGCGGCTCGCGCGTGGTGAAGATCAGCATTGACCATCCAAGCGGCGAAGTTGCCCAACGGGTCGCCAATGGCGTGGCAGACGCGTTCATCTCCAGCAATCTGGACCGCAAGTATGACGCCTCGGCCTATGCACGCAAATTTCTTGAGGACCGTATCCAGCAGCTCAAGATCAAGCTGCAAGAGTCCGAAACACAATTGGTCAAATATGCCGAACAACAGGGCATCATCAATCTGAACGACAACCAGAGCCTGGTTGGCGCGGATCTGGAAGCGATCAACACCAAGCTCTCGGAAGCTCAGAATACGCGCGCAAAATTGCAACTCGAATGGGATCAGGCGCGAACAACGAAAGGCTTTGGACTGGCGCAAATTCTTGACAGTAAGGCCATCCAGGACAATCGCAAATTGCGCACCGAACTTGTGGCGGAGTATCAGCAGAAGCTTGCCCTCTTCAAACCGGCCTTTCCGGTCATGCAACAATTGAAGGCGCAGATTGAAGAACTTGACGCCCAGGCCCAGGAGGAAATTGCCGCCATCAAGGGGGCCATCAAGGCCAAGTACCTGGCGGCCAAGGAAGAAGAGGAACTGCTCACCCGGCGCCTCGAAACCACAAAGACCGAACTTGTCTCCCAGCGGAATCGCGGCATCCAATACAACATCATCCAGCGTGAGGTGGATACCAACCGTACGCTCTATGATGGCCTGCTGCAGCGTTATAAGGAAATCGGCGTTTCCGGCACCGTGGGTACGAATAATGTTTCAATCGTTGACCGCGCCGGCTTGCCGGAACAGCCGCGCAGCCCCAGGTTATCGGTGAATCTTGTTCTTGCTCTTTTTGCCGGGCTTGCCGTTGGCTTGCTCCTGGCCTTCGGCCTTGACTATCTGGATGATACTTTCAAATCACCTGAGGAGATTGAACGCGAAGTCGGACTTTCCGTAGTTGGGATCATTCCCCTGCCTAGAAACGGCGCGACGATGGAGCTTGAGCTGAACGATCAGCGCTCGGCAGTTTCAGAAGCATTCCGCTCACTCAGGACCGGTCTGCAATTTTCCACTCCCGACGGCCTTCCAAAGACACTTCTGGTGACCAGCAGCAAGCCTACCGAGGGCAAGACGACTTCAGCCATTGCCCTGGCCAAGGCTCTTACCCAACTGGGACTCAAGATTCTTATCATTGACGCGGACCTGCGCAATGCCTCGGTCCACAAACTTTTGCCTTGCCGCAATGACGTGGGCTTGAGCAACTACCTAGCTGGTGCAAAATTGCCTGATGATGTGGTGCAATCGTCGGGTGTGGCGGGTCTGACCATAATTACCTCTGGACCACTTCCGCCAAATCCAGCCGAACTTCTGGCAAGCCCGCGCATGTCATCGCTCCTGTCCTTGGGTGCGGAAGCATTTGACGTTGTGGTGATCGACGGACCGCCAGTGATGGGACTTGCAGACTCGCCCATTCTTTCCAGCATGGCGCAGGGAACGCTGTTTGTGATTGCTGCAAATGAAACACGCAAAAGCATTATCTCTGTTGCGCGCAAGCGTCTGCAATTTGCCCGGGCAAATCTCGTTGGCATCCTGCTCAGCAAATTCGATTCTGCCCAGATGGCCTATGGCTACGGATATGGTGACTATGACTACAACACATACGGGGCACGAGAATTACCGGCTCCACGGACTTGAGCCATGCAGACACGGAACGCCCTTGATATTGCCCTGCAAGTCTACCGCCAGCCCGCGCTGGTGCGGCAGGTGCGCAGCAGCAGCTTGCCACCCAGGGTGTTGAGTGTCATCAAGATTGCTGCGGGTTCTGATGAGGATCTTCAATTATCTGCCGCTCATATGCCCGAAAAAAACCAAGAGATACGAGACGCGGCGATTTTCTTTCTGCAGAACTGCCTGTTTCAGTCGGGCGGTGACAGCTATCGGGTTCTCGGAGTTGAACCTGGCGCACCGGTTGATGAAATACGGCTGCACAAGAGATGGCTGCTGAAATGGCTCCATCCCGATCTCAATCGCAACACCTGGGAGGCTGCCTATCTGCAACGGGTCCTGGCTGCCTGGCAGGATATTGGAGGAGATCCCAAGCTTGCTGCACCACCAGCCGTGTCCCTAGGTTTTGCGTCAGACCAAGGGCGGCGTCTCCCAAGACATTACCGGCGCAGATTACCAAGGCCCCTGAAAGTTTCTTCTGAAACCGGACGTCTGGTCCGGACGACCGCCACGGTAGTGATGCTATCGCTCATCGGATTCCTGGCGTTCCGGCTTTTAAGCGTAAATCAAGTGACCGGCATGCTCCAATTCCTTGCACCGCTGGGACAGCGACAATGGTGATGGCCGCTGCACGGGATCGCCGAGGACGTGAACAGTCCATGCATATGCAGGTGGATGGGCTGCAATGGGCATATCATTTTGCCTTGGCTCTCCTTGCCAGCCTGCTGCTGTATCTTGTCTGGGGCCAGCAGGCGGACAGGGCAATTCCCCACGTCTCAACCCAGGAGAGCAAGGCGTCTGCTGGCAAGCTCAGCAACGACGACCGCGCCCAAGTCATTCGCCAACTTGAGTCTGACCTGATTCCGGAACCTCTCAATCTGGAGACACTGAAAAAATTGGTGATCTACTGGGCCGCGGCTGGCGCGCGCGCAAGAAGTGACAGGCTTACGCTCATTCTTGCCCAGAGATCTTTTCGCGATATCGAAGTCCAGGCCATGGCCCTGGGCGTAGCTCTCCAACATCAGGACCATGGGCAAGCCGTCCGCATTCTGGACAGGATCCTGCGTACGAAAACCGGAAGTGAAGAAAGCCTCTTTCCGCTACTGAGATCCATGACAGAGAATCGGGACGCTAGGCAACACCTGGCGAAGGCCCTTGCAGGCAATCCGCCCTGGCGGAGCAGCTTTATGATCGATCTGGCCAACAATGGGGATACTTTGGCCGCCAGTGAACTTATTTCGTTGCTTAAAAGTACGGACGTGCCGGCACAGCCCCGTGAGCTGAAGCCACTCATTATCCGGCTGCTTGCGGAGGCCAGCTATGAGAAGGCCTACTACCTCTGGCTCGACGGTCTTCCGGTGCAGGATCTGAAGAAGGTCGGATTGGTCTTTGATGGAGGCTTTGAAAGCCATAGCCGCAGTCTCTCCTTCGACTGGACCATCCAGAAAAGAAAGAATGTGGATGTGCGCATCGTTTCCAAGGGAAACAGCCAGGCCGACAACGCACTCCTCGTCGATTTTGCAAACAGCACCTCGCAGTTTGCGGATGTGTCCCAGATTCTTTACCTCGCCCATGGCAGCTATCGCTTTGAAGGCGATGCCAAGGCGGAAAATCTGCAGAATGAGAGAGGCCTTGTGTGGCAGATCACCTGTCTGGATCCGGCTGGCCATGCCCTGGCGACAACCGCGGCACAGACTGGAACGAGTGAATGGCGGTCCTTTGCCGTGGATTTTACCGTTCCCGCTGCGCGCTGCCCCATGCAACGGCTTATCCTTCTGCTCGACGCAAAGACCACTCTTGATCAGCGGATTTCCGGTCGCGTCTGGTACGACAACCTGAAAATTTCCAACCTTGATGGGATTGCCGCCGAGTAACGGCACCCGGCTCAAGTCTTTGTATGTGGCGTTTGCGCAGTGAGTTTTTTGGAAACATCAATTGCTTTCGCAAAGCGAAATGTGACATTGGACAATGAATAGACACCTTGGAGAATTCTCGGCCCTGCTGCGAAGGCAAGCACGGGCTTCGAAAATTGCTGCGCTGATGCTGGCCGACGTTGTGCTCCTTGTGGCGTGCCTTGAGCTTGCCTATGTCCTGCGGCTGTCGGCCTTTGCCTTCCCGCCTGTCGAAACATGGCGTCTCTATGCGGCGGCGCCTGCCCTGAGTGTTGCACTCGCCTACTGCTTTGGAATCTACGGAACCGTTTCGCGCTCGCATTCAGTTCGCGCCGAACTGCGGGTAGCTATATCACAGGCCTTGGCCTGCCTCGTTTGGTCAGTCTTCCTGCTGAGCGCCGACACGGCCGGATTTCCGCGCTCGGTCGTCATAATCTACCTCCTGCTGTCGATTGTCGGAATGATTTCCGTCAGGCGTTTTATTGCATGGCTTCTGAATTTTGAACCCAACCGGACAGTGAAGCGGGAGCGCATCCCGGTTCTTGTTTTTGGAGCGCAGACGGAAGGGGTTCAACTGGCCAGCAGACTGAAGCGTCAAGGCCGGTATAGGCCGATCGGTTTTGCGGAGGTTGACACATCTCTCATCGGCCGGAAAATTGACGGCCTGCGGGTCCATGATGGCCGGCACCTGGAGAAGATGCTGGCCGAGTGCAAGCCTGCAGAAGTGATCATTGCCCGGAAGAACTTGAAGCGAAGCGAGCGGCGGCACATCGTTGACCGGATGCTGGCCCACAATATCACCGTCAAGACCGTGCCCGACATTGATGCCATGGTGAGTGGTGACGCGAATCTGGCCGCCGCGCGGCCGGTCGCCCTGGAAGACCTTCTGGGCCGAGATCCCGTCCCCCCCGATGTCAAGTTGATGGAAAAGGCAATCAAGGGAAAGGTTGTCATGGTGACAGGGGCGGGCGGTTCCATCGGCTCGGAACTGGTGCGGCAGGTATTCCGGCACGGGCCGAAGAAAATCGTCATGATCGACAGCAGCGAGTTTGCGCTTTTTGAAATCCATCGGGAAATTGAAGCGCAAACGGCGGGAGCCACCGAAGGCCCGGTGCTGGCGCCCATTCTGGCAAATGTGCTGGATAGCAATACCATCGCAACAATCATCCGGGAAGGCGGGGTCAATGTCGTGTTCCATGCGGCGGCCTACAAGCATGTCCGCATGGTGGAAGAGAACCCGGCTGCGGGGATTCGCAACAATGTCTGGGGAACGCTCAATGTGGCGGAAGCCGCGATGCAGGAAGGAGTGGACCTCTTTGTCCTGATTTCTACCGACAAGGCGGTCCGGCCGAGCGGCGTGATGGGGGCAACGAAGCGGGTGGCGGAGATGGTCGTTCAAGCGCTTGCGAGCCGGCCTGGTTGCGCAACAACATTTGCCATCGTCCGTTTCGGCAATGTGCTAGGATCTACTGGTTCAGTAGTGCCGCTGTTCAATGAACAGATTGCGCAAGGCGGTCCGGTCCGGGTCACGCATCCGGAAGTCACGCGCTATTTCATGCTCATTCCCGAGGCGGCACAACTGGTTATCCAGGCTTCGGCCATGGCGGCAAAGGGTGAAGTCTTTGTTCTCGACATGGGGGAACCGATCAAGATCGTCCGGCTTGCCAAGACGATGATCGAGCTGGCCGGCATGACCCTGCGTAACGCCAGCAATCCGGACGGTGATATCGAGATTGCATTTTCCGGGCTGCGGCAGGGCGAAAAACTTTTCGAAGAACTCAATATTGGCCAAGATATCTCGCCGACCGCGCATCCGCGCATCATGCGCAGCAAGGAAATTTTCCTGGGCTGGAACGCACTCCAGAACGAGTTGAAAATGCTGGATGGAAAGCTGCAGAGAAACTTATGCCCGCACGAAGCGAAGTCAATCCTGATCAAGCTGGCCATGCAAAGTGCCTAGGTCAACCGGAGCCGCTTGAGGGATATCCATGGCAACCATTGAAGTGTTCTTTGCGATCAATACGCTTCTCCTTGCGGGAGTGATCCTTCTCGATTTCCTGCACACGGAAAACCTGAAGCTCAACTCCGCCTTTGCGCTTGCCTATTTCTTCAGCGCGGTACTTCCTGTCGCGGTGCAGATTGCCGGTGGCCAGATATATGCCGGAATAGACATTCGCTACATCCCTGACGCCCTGTTTCTCTCATCTTTGTGTCTGGCGGGCCTGTTCGTTGCAGGGTTACTGACAAAAGCTGGGACGCCTTCCGTTGCATCCGGAGCATGGGAGCCCCGGAGGCCCGGCGAAGTCTCGGCGGTCGTTGCCGTTGTCGTCTTTTCGCTTATCCTCCTCGCGGCGGCCTATAGCGT
>JBAVOA010000439.1:0-1572 GCA_049691635.1 Aestuariivirga sp.
GAACAAGACGGGCGGACCCTTGGGAGCCGCCCGTTTTCACGGTTTTTTGGCCCAAAAATGGCGCTGTGATCCCATACTTTCGCCACACCGCAAGAGTGTCTATAGTCCATCCATTGCAGGAGGGGGCTCCTGAGTCCATGAGAGGAAGAAGAACGATGATGAAAAGCAAGATTTTGGTCGCAGGCCTGGTAGCCGCCCTGACTGCCAGTTCCCTGGTGGTTCCGGCCGCCGAAGCCCGCAGCCGCGCCTACTGCAATGCCTATGCCCGTGACGTGGCCAACCACAAGGCCGGTGCCAAGCAGGTTGTTCAAGGTGCCGCTGTCGGCGCGCTTTTGGGCCTGGGTGTTGGGGCCGTTGTTGGCGGCCACCATGCCTTGCGCAATGGCGCCTTGATTGGCGGCGGCGTGGGTGCCGTGGCCGGTGGCGTGGATGCCAATGGCAAATGGCGCTACTATTACGACAAAGCCTATGCCAAGTGCCGCTCCTGGTAATTTGGAATTTTCCTTTCAAGAGGCCGGAGTTTTCTCCGGCCTCTTTCATTTGAACTGCGCTATACCTGAGTCAGGGCCAATCGAAAGCGGTCAAGCGCCATGTTTGAAAACACCTATTCCTCGCTTCCGGATATCCTCTTCAGGCCGGCAAGTCCCGTAGCCGTTTCGGCCCCGGAAATGGTGGCGGCAAATGAGGCCTTGGCGCTGCGCCTGGGCTTGCCCGCCCGCTGGCTGCAAACCCCTGAAGCAACCCTTGCGCTCTCCGGCAGCGCGCCGCTACCCGATGCGGCACCCATCGCCATGGCCTATGCCGGCCACCAGTTCGGCCATTGGGTGCCAAGCCTTGGCGATGGCCGAGCAATTCTTGCAGGCGAGGTTACCGCTCCCGACGGCCAGCGTTATGACCTGCATCTGAAGGGCGCAGGGCGCACGCCCTATTCGCGCAGTGGCGATGGCCGCGCCACGCTGGGTGCCATGCTGCGCGAATATATTGTCAGCGAAGCCATGGCCGCACTTGGCATTCCCACCACTCGCTCCTTGGCCGTTGTGGCAACCGGCGATGGCATCATGCGCGAAGCCCTGTTTCCCGGTGCCGTGCTGACCCGCGTGGCCAAAAGCCATGTCCGCGTCGGCACCTTCCAGTATCTTTCCGCCCGCAATGAAGACAGCGCAATGCGGGCCCTGGCTGATTATGAGATCGCCCGGAATTTCCCCGGCGCGCCTCAAAGCGCGGAAAAATATCTCTGGTTCCTCGCGCAGGTCATCGCCCGCCAGGCCACGCTGATCGCCCAATGGATGAATGTAGGTTTTATCCACGGCGTGATGAACACCGACAACATGCAGGTGGCGGGCGAGACCATCGACTATGGCCCCTGCGCCTTCATGGATGCCTTCCACCCACAGAAAGCCTTCAGCTCCATAGACCAGAACGGCCGCTACGCCTGGGACAAGCAGCCCGTCATCGCCCTGTGGAACCTCACGCGCCTGGCCGAAGCCCTGTTGCCGCTGTTTGGCGAAAACCGCGAACACGCCATCGAACTTGCCCAGGATGAATTGAAAAACTTCATGCCCGCCTTCGAGC
>JBAVOA010000440.1:0-2148 GCA_049691635.1 Aestuariivirga sp.
AGCCAGCTCTGCCGCATCAACAGTTGCGCCCTTTCGCACATCATCGCGGCGCACGCTGAGCAATGCCTCAATCAACAGCGGCGGGAATTTGGCAAGCAGCTCCCCGTCCTTTTCAGCTGAATTGATCGCTGCAGCAAGGTTTTCCGGGAGCGTCCTGATGTTCATCTGTTTCCGGTCATTGGCGCTTAGTCCATCGGGATCGCTCGCCACGTCCGGTGGAGATTCCAGGTTTTTATCGATGCCATCGAGGCCTGCATGGATAAGGGCGGCGATTGCCAGGTAGATATTGGCGGTTGCATCAAAGACGCGAAACTCAAGGGAAGCCTTTGGCAGAGGGCCGGCTGAGGAATCGCTGCGCGGACAGAAACGCAGCATGGCTTCGCGGTTGCGCGTGCCAACGCAGGTATAGGCCCCCACCCAGGAATGGGGCCTGATGCGCAAAAAGGAATTGGTTGAGCCCACGGTGAAGAGCATGAGGGCTTCGGCATGCCTGATGACCCCGGCGGCAAAGGCCCCGCCAAGCCGGGTGAGCCAGCCATCAACCGCCATGACCGGACTCTCTCCCTGCCAGAGGCTGAAATGCCCATGAATGCCGTTGCCGGGTGCCGTTGGCGACGGCTTTGGCACAAAGCTCGCATGAATGCCGGCCCGCCGCGCGGCATCCCGGATGATCTCGCGCGACACAATGGCTTCATCGCAGGCGCGCAGAGGTTCTTTCGGAGTGGCGGCAATTTCATACTGCCCGTCGCCATATTCAGGCACGATTTGCTCAGCCGGCATGCCCGCCGCAAGCAGCGCTTGGTCAATTTCCAGGGCAAGCGAGCCGGCCCGCCTGATCGAGGCCAATGAGAATGAGGGATCGCGGCCGAAGTCCTGGCCTATCAAGGTGAACTCATGCTCGAAGGCCAATTTCATGGTGAGGCCGGTTTTGGCTTTCAACAGGGCAATGGCATTCTTGAGCGCCGTCCGGGGGCAAGCCTCCCATGGCTTGCCGGCGATGTCATGAATGTCAGCGAGATACACATCCATTTCCGGCGTCGACGGGCCGGCGGGCAGCCGAAAGCAGCTGCCGTCTACGGCCCGCAGGCGGATTTCACCCATGGGGCCGAAGGGGCTGTCAGCGGGCAGCGAACCTAAAGGCGAAATCATGATGTTGGCCGGCGGCCACACCAGTCCCTCCTTCAGGGCAATGTCACGGCGGTGTGCACCGATGCTTTTCCCGCGGAAAATCCCCGAGAGGTCGGGAACGGCAAGCATGGCAAGCGGTGCTGAACTCATTTCCGCTCTTCCCCATAATTGCCATCGGCTGCTCTGCGAAGCTGCTCAAGCATCACCATCCGCTTGGCGGCGCTTTCGCCATAGTGGCTGACAAGTCGCGCCAACAGGGCATCGGTCGCGGCAATGGCAGGCACCAATGTATCCAAAGGTGATGTTGTGGCAACCGGAACCGGGATGATCACGTCCGCCACATCGCAAATGGGGGAAAGTCCGGGATCGGTGAACAGCACAATCCGCGCGCCGCGCTTGGCCGAGGCTGCCGCAAAGCCAAAGGTGCCCGATTGATAGCGGCGAAAATCATAGACTACCAATACATCGTTCTTGCCAAAATCGGCAATGCGATCCGCAATCAGGCCGGAGGCTTGCGGCAACAGGACTTGGACCTCACCGCGCAAGCTGCTGAGCTGAAAAGCCAAATACTGGGCGGCAACGGAGCTCCATCTGCCGCCCAGCAATGAAATGCGGCGGCGGTTGTCGCCCAACAAGCCTGCAGCCTTGTCCAGCGCATCACGCACTGCGGGCACGTTCAACTTCCCCAGTGAAGTGGCCATGTCGGCATAAAGGTCGGCATCACGCGTTCGTGCCGGTGCGGGTTGCGCCCGGTGGCGTTTGAGCAGCGCCAGCGGCGATACTTCGCTATCCTGCACTTCAAGGCGGATCGCCCTTTGAAAATCCGCAAAACGATCAAATCCGAGCCTGCGCACAAAGCGTGTGATGGTGGGCGGGCTCACGGAAGCAAGCTTCGCGATGCCCTTGATATCTCCCAGCGCACTCGTCGGATATTTCTCAATGACAAGCCTGGCGATCTGCCGTTCGGCATTGCTGAGCTCGGCCAGGTGCTTTTCGATACGGCCACGGACTGTCATAGGG
>JBAVOA010000441.1:0-2205 GCA_049691635.1 Aestuariivirga sp.
AGCCATGGTCGAAAACATATTCGCCCTGGCTGTGGGATTTCACGTAACAAGGCGCGATGCCTGCAATCTCGCCTTTTGCCGTTTCACAGACGAGATGTTCGGGTTTCCATCCCGTCTTGGCCGTCGCAGAACCGCTTTCTTCCAGCGCCAGGAAGAACTCGTGGGAGACAAAGGGATTGAAGTCCGATGGATTGGCGCAGGCATTCCACTCGTGTGCCGGGATATTTTTGACACTCTCGACTGTGCGAAGTTTCAAGGAAGAAAGCCTTCAAAGGTAATCTGGTCAGAATAGCGCAATGCCTGCGAAGCTTCCTCTTTTGAACGCACCGTCCACGTGATCACCGGATGGCCGTTCCTGCGGATCTCTGTAACCGGTTCAAAAGGCAGCTCGCGCCAATTGTAGGATACGAAATGCGGCTGGGTTTGAGCGAGATGGCCAAAGCTTCGCATGTCATAGCGTTTCGCCAGGGGCAGGGCGTTGTAATAGGGATCGGTGGTACGGCCAGCCACAACGCCCCGCACCGTATGGGGCGACAGTGCGCGCAGGCAGGCAACCTGGTGGGGATCAAATGACATGAGGCAATAGGGTCCTTCATAGTCTTCAAGCACCTGCAACGCCCGCCTTGCCAGCTTCTCGTCATCGTCCCACAGGGACTTGAGTTCAATGACAAGCGTTGAGCCCCCGTCAACCTGTTCCAACAACTCCGAAAGCGTTTGCATGCGATCTGTCGTTGACTTCAACGCCAGGCTCTTGAGCTTTTTCGCGGTCAGCTCAATGACCTTGCCCGTGGCCCCGCTAAGCCTGTCCACTTCGTCATCATGAAAAACGATGGCCTCGCCATCCGCGGTCAACTGCAGGTCGCATTCAATGGCATAGTTATGCTGGAGAGCGGCCGCAAACGCACTTTCCGTGTTTTCAATGATACCTTTGTCCCTGTCATGAAGCCCGCGATGTGCAATGGGCCGTTCCACCAGCCAGTCAAACTCCCGCAATTGAGGCGAAAAACGCATGCTTACGCGATCTCGACAATGGCTTCGACTTCGACTGAAAGATTGAAGGGAAGGGCGGGAACACCCACCGCCGACCGGGCATGCCTGCCCTTGTCACCAAAAACCTCTACCATCAGATCCGACGCACCATTGATGACCTTGGGTTGGTCGCCGAATGTCGGCGTGCAGTTGACAAAGCCCAGAAGTTTCACGACGCGCTTCACCCGGTCAAGATCACCGCCACAGGCATCGCGCAAGTGGGCAAGGACATTGATCGCCGTCAACCGGGCGGATGCAATGGCATCCTCCACAGAAAGCGTGTCGCCAACCTTGCCGGCATATTCAATCTTGCCGTCTTTCAAGGCACCCTGGCCTGAGATGAACACTAGGTTGCCGGTCGTGACCCACGGCACGTAATTTGCCACTGGCTTCGATGGCGTAGGCAGCACAATGCCAAGTTCCACAAGCCTTTTATCAATCAATCCCATGTCATGCTCCTGTTAAAAGATCGCGTGGGCGTTCGCCCTTGAAAAACGCTTCCAGATTATCCACTGCCCGCATGCCCATGGCAATCCGGGTATTTTTCGTGGCACTGCCAAGATGCGGTAGCATGAAGACGTTATCCAAAGCGCGGTAACGTGGATCGATGTCGGGTTCGCCCTTGAACACATCAAGCCCCGCCGCGGCAAGCCTCCCGGATCTAAGCGCCACAATGAGTGCGTCATCATTGACGATATCGCCACGCGCCGAATTGACCACAATTGCGCCGTGGGGCAGCAGGGCAATTGCGCGCTCGCCAATACTGTCGCGGGTTTCAGCCGTAGAAGCGCAGTTGATCGAAAGGAAATCGCAATGCGGCAACATGCTGTCCAGGGTCTCGTGATAGACGGCACCATGGGCAAGGCCCGTTTCCACCGGCTTTCTATTGTGATAGTGCAATGACATGCCAAAGGCAGCCGCACGCTTCGCCACGGCCTGGCCAATGCGCCCCATGCCGTAAATGCCGAGCCGCCTCCCACTGACATCATGTCCGAGCGGAAACGTGATGGAGGGTGGCAGCCACCTGTTTTCGCGGACCATCCGGTCACCCCAGATCGCCCCCCGGGCCGCACCAAGCATAAGGAGAAGCGCAATATCAGCGGTCGCGTCAGTCAGAACATCAGGCGTATTGGAAACAGCAATACCTCTGGCCTTGGCTGCAGGTATGTCAATATG
>JBAVOA010000442.1:0-2033 GCA_049691635.1 Aestuariivirga sp.
GTGTTGGTGTGGGTGGACGTTATGCGACCATCACCGAAGTTGAAAACCCGGTGGGCCATCGTTTGAATTGCGGCATTATGGGTGATTATGGCTGTCGTCGTGCCAAGTGTTCGGTTCACGAGATCGAGGGCTTCAAGGACCAGCACGCCAATCTTGCTGTCGAGTGCTCCCGTAGGCTCATCGCAGAGAAGTACGTCCGGCCGTTTGGCAATTGCGCGGGCAATTGCGACGCGCTGCTGTTCCCCGCCTGAAAGCTGGGAGGGAAAATGATCCATGCGGTGTCCAAGACCAACCAGGGTGAGCGCTTCCTCGGGAGTCATCGGGTTTGACGAAATTTCGGTGACCAGGGCAACATTTTCACGCGCCGTAAGACTGGGAATCAGATTGTAAAATTGAAAGACGAATCCGACATGTTCGCGGCGGTACTGGGTCAGTTCGCGTTCGCTGGCATTTGTGAGATTGTGATCACGAAATCTGACCGTTCCTTCAGTCGGCCGGTCGAGTCCCCCGAGTATATTGAGTAGAGTTGACTTGCCAGAACCGGAAGGTCCAAGCAGTACAGCGATTTCCCCGGCGAAAAGATTAATGTCAACGCCGCGCAGTGCCTGCACGGCGACTTCCCCGCTGTGATACACTTTCGTCAGGCCGCGACCTTCAAATACTGCTTCGCCCATAAAAAGCTCCACTTCCCTTTTATTGCATGGACCAATAATTTCCTTGATCCCGGTCAATGGGACTATATGTGCCGTGGATCAGCATGATGGGAACATGAGGAGCAACTATTTCCTTTCGAACATTTTCAAGCATTCCTGCTCACGCCGACGCACCACGCGACGACCTTTTAACGGCCCGCTCCTTTCCGTGACAACCGTGCTCTGGTCCTCGGCGTGTTGATGGGAGTTATGCAGGATGATAACCCAGTCGCCTGTCCTTCCCAATTCATGCGCCCTTGAGGTATTTGAAAATAAAGCAGTAAATAGCCAAGGCCCCCGCTCTGTATGAAGGATCGGTAACCAAGCCTCGCTCCGTGGGTTGAACCGTTTTGGTGTGATCAATGCGAGCTGTCCGGCCCCTGCTTTCTCGTGATACTCCTGATCGACATCCAATATCACCTCGACGGGTGGCAGGTCAGTCCTAGCCACATCCTGCGGCAGTCGCTTCTTGCGAGCCAGAATATTGGCAAGTGATTGTCTTATGACTTTGGAGCGGCGCTTTCCGATTCCTGGGACAGTTTCCAGCCTTCCATCATGGGCGGCCGCTTCCAGTGTCTCAAGAGTGTCGACATGTAGGTTCTCATGAATAAGGCACGCGAAGGTGGGTCCGATACCGGGGATGTTCTGGAATGTAATTTCAGGCGTAAGCTCGCCTCGCATTCGTTCAAGCTGTGCCCACCGGCCTGTTGTCGTAAGCTGGATGATTGCCGTGGAGATCGTTCTGCCAATGTAGGGAAGGGATTCAAGCGCTTCGACACCTCGCGCTGCGACATCCGCGATGTTTTCGGGCAGCCTCTCAATCGTTCTGGCAGCGTTGTCGTAAGTCAGGATTCGGGAGCGGCTGGCATTTTGTCGGCCAAGGAGCTTTGCCGCATCACGCAGGGTTTCCGCAATCACTGCGTTGTTGATCCTGCTTCGTTTTGTGGTCGCATTCATAGTCCCGCTCATGGCTCCAAACACAGTAAGTTTGGACCAATTGCCGACACTGTGCCTTGAGCCAAGTCAAATTTAGCTCAAGTCAAAGTGCTTCTTGGCCATTGGCGGTTCTGACCCGATGCCTATATGCAAGTTGATAAGGTATTATGCAGCGACAGGAAGCGAACTGCCCCCAAGTCCCTGGATTTTTGGATCTGTGCCTGCTTCGCGCGAAAGTGCAACCTGATTGAGAACCTTTAGGGTGTGGTGGCTGATCTCAATCACGCGATCCTTGGCGAGCTTGCCCAAGATACGGCATACGTGCTCGTTGGACAGACCAAGGGCATCACCGATCATGATTTGGGTAACGGGCAGATCAATGCTGTATTTGCTCATGCCCAAGTC
>JBAVOA010000443.1:0-6489 GCA_049691635.1 Aestuariivirga sp.
CATCTCGGCTGGCATGGTGAAAGCGCCATCGACAAGACGAAGCCTGCCAAAGCAAAGCGCAAGGCAGTGAAAAAACGGGAGAGAAGAAATGTTAAATGAACGTATCGAGAGGGCGGAGGTTTTCGTCGTCGGACCGGATACGGAGCGTTACACCTGGGCGGAAGGGATGAGCGACCAATATATGGTCAACATCATCCTGCGCCTTACGACGAACAGCGGCCTTCAGGGCATTGCCGGCGCTGCCATGATCACCGGCCATGGCTTTGACCGTTCGGTGGGGGAAACCCTGCGCTATCTCCTACCCGATCTCATGGGCCAGACGCCGGCGGAGCGCGAAGTGATCTGGCACCGCAGCCGCCATCTTGGAACGCCGCTGGTGCCGCAGGCGCAATCACTCATTGATATTGCGCTGTGGGACATGACGGCCAATTACGCCGGCCTGCCGCTTTACCAGCTTCTGGGAGGGGCGCGGCACAGGGTTCTCTCCTATGCCTCAACGCCGCTTCTTGCCGATAACCAGGCCTATATTGATTATGTGGCGGAGCGCCACGAGGAAGGCTTCAAGGCGGTCAAGTTTCATTGCTGGTGCAATCCGGCGCGCGATCTGCCCATGTGTCAGGCGGTGGCCAAGCATTCTGCCGGCAAGGACATGGCGTTGATGCTGGATGTGGAGCAGCGCTACGATCTTGCCAGTGCCATCAAGGTCGGCCGCGGCATTGGAGAACTGGATTTCAAGTGGTTCGAAGCGCCGCTGGTGGATACGGATCTGGCGGGCTACCGCGAAATTCGGCGTCAAACCACGGTTCCGGTTATTGCCGCCGGCAATACCTGGACCGATTTGCAGCAGCTCTTTGCGGCCATCAACACGGATTGCTGGAGTGCACTTCGGGTTGACGCCACGATTTGCGGCGGCATAACGCCCATCCGCAAGATCATGAGCTTGGCGGAAGCCAAGGGCATGACGGTGGAAGTGCAATGCTGGGGCTATACGCTCACGCAGGCGGCCAATCTCCATGTCATGCTGGCTTTCGGCAATTGCGATTATTTCGAGCAGCCCGTCCCCTATCCGTCATTCGAATATGGCTCCAACAATGTCATCCGCACGGACAAGGAAGGTTTCGTCCATGCGCCCAAGGGATCGGGGCTTGGCATTGATGTGGATTGGAAAGCCGTCGAGAAGGCGTCACTCCTGAACTTTGACGTCCGCCGCTAGGACACTTAACACGAGGGAGCATGGCGATGGGTGATCGGGTCAAGGGCAAGAAATGCCTCATTTATGGCGGCGGTACGGGAATTGGCCTTGCCTGTGCGGAAGCATTGGCCAGAGAGGGGGCCGCTGTCTTCATTTCCGGACGGCGCGAGGGTGTTCTCAAGACTGCTACCGCGAAACTTGGCAAGGCGGGATATGCGGCGGGTGATGCCACGTCGGTGGCGGATGTCCAACGCATTACCGCCAGCGCCGCTGAATTCATGGGCGGCTTAGACACGATCGTGATCAGCGCAGGCGCTTGCGGCAGAACTTCCATGTTCGATGCGGAGCCCGAAGAGTTCCAGCGCATCATCGATATTAACATGCGGCCGGTTTTTCTCGCCGTCCGCTATGGAATCCCGCATCTTGTTGCAGCCAAGGCCGCATCGGTCATTGCCATCTCCTCCATGTATGGCCTGGTGGGCCAGCGCGAGCGAGTTGCCTATTGCGGGGCGAAGGCGGGGGTGAATGGCATGGTCATGTCCATGGCGCTCGATCTTGCCGAGAAAGGGGTTCGGGTAAATGCCATCTGCCCGGGTTTTGTCGAAACGCCGCTGTCCATTGAGGTGGCCAAGGCCGAACCTGATCCCGAAGCGGCGATGCGCGCCAAGCGGATGATGCATCCCATTCCGCGGCCCGGAAAGCTGGAGGAAATGGGTGAGCTTGCGGTTTACCTCGCCTCGGACCTTTCGGCCTTCATGACCGGGCAGGCCATTGCCATTGATGGTGGCTACAGCATCCGGTGAGCGGTCACTCGAAAAGAAGATCGGCGGACGGCGAATAGCGCGCCACCTTCTCCCGGTCGAGCGCAATGCCAAGGCCGGGCTTCATCGGGATTTCCAGATAGCCTTCGCCGTCAAGCTTGAAGGGCTCCGCGAGAATGCCATCCACATAGGGACTGCCGCCGATAAACTCGACGACATCGACATGGGGAAGCGCCGCGGCGAGTTGCAGATCGGCGGCGACGCCAAGCGCCGTGTTCCAGCCATGGCCCACATATTTGACGCCGAATTCCTGGGCCATCCAGGCAATTCGCCGCTGCTCGGAAATGCCGCCAACCTTGGTGGCATCGGGCTGAACGATGTCGAAGGCGCCACGCTGCAGCCATGGTGTGAAGCTCTGCCTGCGGGTGAGTACCTCGCCGCCGGCGATGGGCACGGGGCTCTGCTTGCGGAGCTCGCAGAAATCATCGATGGCATCGGGCTTCAAAGCTTCCTCGAACCAGCCCACATCATAGGCGGCCAGCATATGGGATGTGTTGATGGCCCAGCGCAGGCCGTTGGGCCAATAGGCATCACTCGCCCCGGCATCGACAAACAACTGGCTGCTTTCGCCCACGCCGGCGCGGGCTGCTTTCACGATGGCTTCGTCCAGCTTCCGGTCATCGCGGCGGCCAAAGGGGCCCCAGCCAATTTTAAACGCGCGAAAGCCCTGGGCGCGATATTGCGCGAGCGTGTCGCGCATGGCCTCGGGCTCTTCCATGAGAAGGGAGCAATAGGGCTTCACCCGCGTGCGGTAGGTGCCGCCGAGCAAACGGCCAACGGGCTGGCCCAGCGCCTTGCCCAGAATATCCCACAAAGCGATATCGATGCCGCTGATGGTGTGGGTGAGGGTACCGCCGCGGCCCATCCAAAATGTATTCTGGTTGAGCTTCTCGCTGACGCGCTCCGGTTCAAGGGCATTTTCACCGGCATAAAGCGGCTCAAGAACCTTGAGGGCTGCTTCGACCAGCCCGCCATTGGTGAACACGCTGCCATAGCCGGTGATTCCGCCATCGGTGTGAACCGCGATGAGCGTGTGAACCGAGTCTTCCGGCTTGATCTCGGTGGACCAGCCGCCCTTGGGGGATTCTCCCAGCAGCGGCGCGGCTGCGATTGAACGGATGGAAATTTTTTGCATGGTCACGTCGATCCTCTGAAAGTTGCAGATATGCCGCCACTTACGGGGCAGGGTTATTAAATGGCATCGGCCTCATTTTGTTTGAAGGCGTGCCCGTTGCAGGGAAGCCTTGCCGTGGAGGATGACGTCCATCATTCGTGCCTCCGCGGTCGCCGGGTCGCTTCGGTTGATGGCGTCATATATCTTCACGTGATTTGCATAATCATCCTCAATCCGGTTTTCGTCACTGTTCAATGCGTTCTGCTGAATACCAAAGCTGATGCGCAGAAATTCGGCAATGATATGTCCAAAGCGGCTTAGCATTACGTTGTGGGATGCATGAAAGACCGAGAGGTGGAATTCGACGTCTGCTCTGGCATATGCCGCCATATCACCCATCGCCAGTCGCATCGCTTCGCAATTCTCCCCAATGATTGCTATTTCGTCGAGAGTCGCACGGGTCGCCGCATAGCGCGCGGCGGCAGGCTCCACGAGCTGGCGCATTTCAACAAGATTGGTGAGGATGTCGTTGTCAAAATTGTCATGCGCATGCCAAAGAAGCACATCTGAATCAAAAATGTTCCAATAGCTTTGGCCGAGAACGCGTGTTCCAACCTTTTGCCGGGTTTCAACCAGGCCTTTCGCACACAGGACTTTTACCGCCTCGCGGATAGTGGTGCGGCTGGCCTGATACATATCCATGAGATCGGTTTCGCGTGGCAGCAGGGTTCCGGGAGGATAGACATTGCGAACAATGTTTTCCCCGATATTGCTGATAACCCGGCCCTGGATACCCTTGAGGCGGTAGCTGGTGGCCCCTGGCTTCATTGCGTCATATGAGGGCAGGGCAAACTGATGCGGCGGATTCCTGACCAGTTCGAATTTCTTGATGACTGTCATTTTATTCAGGCGATCCGGCATTTTCACGTTTCATTGCAACACCTTCAACTGATCGGGCTCGACGAAAACAGCGTCTTTCCCGCAACAACTATTTTCACGTCGACAAGATACTTCCGGATCGCCCCGGTATCCACCTCAATGCCCAAGCCGGGGGCATCCGGCACTACAATCTCGCCGTTCCCGTCGCGCTGCAGCCGGTTTTTGGCTATTTCACGGGCCAGTGATTTTGGGGCAGCAGGGTATTCACAGATACGGTGCTCCGCCAATCCTGCAAAGGGCTGGAGCGAAGCTGAAAGCGCCAAATGCGAAGTGAAAGTGTGGTTGACATATGTGACGCCTTTGGCAACGGCATAGTCGGCAACCGCCTTGGCCGCGCTGATGCCGCCAATTCGCCCGCAGTCAATTTGGACGAAATTGACGTGGCCATGGTCAATCAAATTGCGGGCCATGTGGACATTATGAGATGCTTCCCCACCGGCAAGCCGGATCTTTGGGGCACACCTCGACAGTTCCGCGTATGCGCCATAGGCGCTGCCATTGAACGGCTCTTCCAACCAGGTTGCATTGACCTTTTCAAGTACGGGCAGGCGCGCTGCCGCCGCCTCGACATTCTCTCCCCATATTTGCCCCGCATCAATCAGCAGGATGCAATCCGGGCCCAAGCCCTCGCGCGCCGCGGCAAATTGGTCAGCGTCGGCGCGGACATCTTCCCGCCCAATCGGCCCCCAGCCAAATTTTGCGGCAGTAAAGCGGTTGGCGCGCGCTGTCTTCGCCCGTTCAAATGTTTCCTGCGGCGTATCACCGAACAAGACCGATGCGTAGGGCACCTTCCGGTGGGCTTTGGAGTAGCCGAGAAGTTTCCAAATCGGTTCGCCGCGGCTTTTTCCCAGCAGATCCCATAGGGCCATTTCAATCCCCGACCAGGTATGAGGGGCTTGCAACATGTCCATGCTGTTCCATTCGATTGTCCGCGCTATCCGGGCAATATCTTCGGGACCGTTGATGGGCTGGCCTTCGACCGATGCGGCTACCGGACGGCATGCGCCATGAGACATCGGGGCGACGTACGCTGCAATGGAGACCAAAGGCGATGCTTCGCACTCACCCCAGCCGATATGGCCGCCGGCCGACACGCGCACCAGAAGGGCATCCTGGCTCCCGTCACCTTCGGTGGTGATCTCAGGCATGGCGAGATAGAAAAAATCAACAGCATCGATTTTCAAAACAAGACTCCCATAAAATTTGGCCGCTTCCGGTCAAAGGTCTTTTGTCGGATTTCCGAAGTGAGAGCGGTTTAACAGTATCTAAAAATACGATAAAATAAATAAAGTTTGCTTACAAGGAGGGTCGCTTCATTTTTTAAGTTTCCAGTATGCCCCAAAACAACAAAGTAACTAATTGAATTATATCATATTTTATCTCTCCTCGTATGCTTTTGGGAAGTCCAAAACATACCACCAGTGAATTGACAAGAAAATAAAAGTACGATTTAATAATTCCGCTCGGGATAATCCACTGCGATTTTGTCCGAAGCAATTTTCGAAGAGACTCAAAAACAACAGAAATCGGGAGAAAACGAATGACTGTATTGAAAATTTTCATCGCGGCGATTCTCGTCCTGGTCGCAGGGCCTGCGGTTGCCCAGCAAATTGAAGGCGTCCCAAACTTCAAGGAATGCAAGGACGGATCGCTTGACAAGGCGCTCGCGGACGGAATTACATTGGGGATAAGCCCTAGTCCGCCCTATTCGTCCCTCGACCCCAATTCCAAGAAGGCTGATGGCCTGGATGTGGAGATCAACGAGGCTGCACTTGCGTGGATTGGCATCAAGAATGTCAAGTATGAGGTTGCGCCTTTCGGACAGCTTATACCCATGATGTTGTCCAACCGGATTGATGTGGTGGCTTCAAACATCCACCAGACGCCGGATCGGCTGAAGGTCGTCACGTTTACCGGCCCAGCATGGTGGTATGGACCAGCACTTGTGGCGCAGGCAGGCAATCCTACCGGCGTCAAGTCATTCGATGACCTCAAGGGAAAGAAAGTTGGGGCGATTGCGGGCTCCGCGGCGGATGAGTATTTGCGTAAAATTGGCATCGAGGTTACGGCTTTTCAGGATGACGCCGCCGAGTTTGCGGGCATCAGCACCGGCAAGGTCGACATTATTCTTGAAGACGATGTCAAGGTGCTTGATTACGTGAAAGCCAATCAGAACTCGCCCATTGAGATCATAAAGGGCGTGGCCGTTCCAGAAGAGCTCATCTTCAAGTATGGATACGGATATGCGCGCTATGCACTGCGTCCGGCGGACTGCCAATTGCGCCTGGCCTATAGCACCGCGCTGCATGAACTGTGGGGGGCTGGTGTCGTTTCCGCCATACTGAAAAAGTATGGCTTGAGCGATAGCAATCTCACATACTTTCCGTTGAACTAAAGATCTGGAGACCTGCAGAGTGGTCGGG
>JBAVOA010000444.1:0-4930 GCA_049691635.1 Aestuariivirga sp.
GGATTGCTGTGGGACTGGCGTTTCAGGAACTTGTAACGGGTGTCGTTCCAGCGCAAGATGCTATCCAGCCTGTTGTCCAGAACATAGTCACCTGCGTCAGTGGTTATTGTCAGAACAGCATGGCCTTCGCCCTTCTCATCCAGGACAACTGTGATGAGCAGCGCCTTTGCCGAGAATCCAATATCTTCGAGCTGACGCTTCTTGAGCAGCACATAGTCTTCGCAGTCGCCTGCGTCGGTGGGATAGGCCCAATGCTCGGCCTCGCCATAGAGGTCCTGGTCACTTATCGGAGCGATCCTGCCATTCACAAAGCTGTTGACCTGGGAAAGCTGGCTCCAGCGTTCTGGCGACATGGAAACTTTCTCTTCGCTGCCAAGTGTCTTGCAGTCGGCAGGATTTTCAGCGCAGAATTTTACAAAACCTATAGGGGGCAACGTGTTGCCATATTCGGGTATGGCATATTTGGTCGCAGCGCCCAAAGCTGCACCACCACCGAGAATGCAAAGAGATGCGACTGCACCTGCAACTACGGCTGCCCTAAACCCCATACCCACGAGAACCCCATTTTTCTTTGGATTCTCATAATTGAATTTTCGCCAATCGGGGAAACATTGTTAACAAATAGTTAACGATGCCGAATGGGATGAACCACTACCACCACTGGGAGGCCTGATAGCCGCCTGCCACCTGCTCAATTGCCGCAGCGGTCTGGAACAGGGTTTCCTCGTCGAAGGGCTTGCCGATGAGCTGGAGGCCAAGCGGCAGCCCGTCCTTCGAGGTGCCGGCAGGGACGGCGATGCCCGGAAGGCCCGCCATATTGACCGTCACGGTGAATATATCGTTCAGATACATCTGCACTGGATCGCTGATTTCACCCGGCGCAAAAGCTGGACTTGGCGTTGCCGGGGTCAGCACCACATCGACCTTGGCCCAGGCCTGATCGAAATCGCGCTTGATCAGTGTACGGATTTTCTGCGCCCGGACGTAGTATGCATCGTAGTAACCAGCCGATAGAACATAAGTGCCGATCATAATGCGGCGCTGCACTTCGGGACCAAAACCAGCAGCCCGGGAATTTTCATACATATCCACGATGTCGTCATCTGGAATACGCAGACCATAGCGCACGCCGTCATAGCGGGCGAGATTGGACGAGGCTTCGGCAGGCGCCACGATATAGTAGGCGGGAAGCGCGTATTTCGTATGGGGCAGTGAAATTTCCACAATCTCGGCCCCCTGCTCTTTCAACCATTGGGCACCCTTGTCCCAAAGGGCACTGATTTCAGATGACATGCCTTCGGCGCGATATTCCTTTGGAATTCCGATGCGGAGGCCCTTGACCGATTTGCCGATGGCTTTCTCGTAGTCGGGCACAGGAAGATCAACTGACGTTGTATCCCTAGGGTCAACGCTTGCCATGGACTTCAGCATGATAGCGGCGTCTCTTACGTCGCGCGCTATTGGACCGGCCTGATCGAGGCTGGAGGCAAAAGCCACAATTCCCCAACGTGAGCAGCGGCCATAGGTCGGCTTTATCCCGACCGTACCGGTAAAAGCCGCGGGCTGCCTGATAGAGCCCCCAGTGTCGGTAGCAGTGGCAGCGGCGCAAATATGGGCTGCAACGGCGGAGGCCGAACCACCGGAAGAGCCCCCGGGCACAAGTGCCGCATTGGAGTTCGTGCGCCGCCAGGGATTGATCACATTGCCGTAGTAGCTTGTCTCGTTGGAGGAACCCATGGCGAACTCATCCATGTTGAGCTTGCCCAGCATCACCGCGCCATCACGCCAGAGGTTGGCCGTGACGGTTGATTCATAGGTGGGTTTGAAACCGTCGAGGACATGGCTGCAGGCCTGGGTATGGACGCCCTTTGTGGCGTAAAGATCCTTTATTCCCAAGGGGATGCCTTCCAACGCGCCGCCCTCCCCCTTGGCCAACCTAGCGTCGGACGCCTTAGCCATGATGCGGGCCATTTCAGGGGTTTCGACGATATAGGCATTCAGAATCCGGGCCTTTTCGACAGCCGAGATGTAGGCTTCAGTCAGCTCAACGGCCGAGAATTCCTTCTTCCGCAGCCCTTCCCGTGCCTGGGCAATCGTAAGTGCGGTGAGACTGGTCATTCGATCACCTTCGGCACGAGGAAGTAATCGTCTTCAGCAGCGGGGGCATTTTTCACGACATCATCGGGATAGTTGCCGTCGGTCACGATGTCCTTGCGCTTTTTCATCTTGACGGTCACCACCGACGTCATGGGTTCCACGCCATCGACGTTCACTTCATTCAACTGCTCGATCCAGTGGAGAATCGAATTCAGCTCGCCCGCGAGGCGTTCGACATTTTCTTCCTTCACCTTGATGCGGGCGAGTTTTGCAACCCGCCGCACGGTGGCCTGATCAACCGACATGTGCCATGAATCCTGTAACCAATTCGCGGGCTGGATAGCAGTCTAGGGGCGAACCCGCAACTTGGCTTTCTGCTGGCCGTTGGCGTCAAAATTATCCTCGCGGAGCCAGGCTTCAAAAGCCGCCTTGGCCTTGGGCCATTCGGTGTCGATCATAGCAAACCAGGCCGTATCGCGGTTGCGGCCCTTGATGATAAAGTGCTGGCGGAAAACCCCTTCGAAAGTAAAGCCAAAACGGTCAGCGGCCTTGCGCGAAGGGGCGTTCAGGGCGTCGCATTTCCACTCCAGGCGGCGCACCCCCAAATCATCAAAGCAGTGGCGCATCATGAGATAGATGGCTTCGGTTGCCTCCCGGGTCTGCTGCAATTCCGGCGACATCCAGATATGGCCGATCTCGATAACCCCATTGGCAGCATCGTTGCGCATGAAGGCGCCCATGCCAACGGCCTTCCCCGTAGCCCGGCGCACGAGGGCATAGAACCACGGGTCACGGGCAGCTTCCCGGGCTTGTACCCATTCAGTGAACTCTTCAAGCGAGGCAAATGGCCCATAGCCCATATAAGTCCAGATATGGCCTTGGGGGTCCTTACCATCAAAACTGGCATAGAGGTCAGCCGTGTGCTTGACGGCGGAGACGTGGTCAAGCCGCATCCAGCGTCCGTGCAAGGGGCGCATGTCCGGCACATTGCCGACGGGCAAAGGATCCACAGTGGGGCCAATGGGGCGGTCAACTTTCTTTGCCATTTCCGGTCTTCCTGCAAATGATCGGGGACTATGCAATAACGCTGCTTTACCTGTTTGCCAAATCGTCTAGGAGAAACCCATGTCCACCCACCTTCTGGCCCTCCAGTCCGCTTTGGAAAACCTGCCGGAGACCGCGCGTCTGATGGGGCTGGATCTGGGAACCAAGACGATCGGCATCGCGACGAGCGACCTCACCCGGCAGATTGCAACGCCCATCACCACGATTGCGCGGGCCAAGTTCACCCAGGACGCAACGGAACTGCTTGCCATCGCGGAGAAGGAAAACGTGGGCGTGCTGGTGTTGGGACTGCCCATCAACATGGATGGAAGCGAAGGCCCAAGGGCACAGGCCACACGGGCCTTTGCACGCAACCTGGCGAGACTCACGGCGCTTTCCATAGTGTTCTGGGACGAGCGGCTCTCGACGGCCGCGGTCGAACGCATGCTGATTGACGCGGATGCCTCGCGGGCCACCCGTGACAGGGTGGTCGATAAGCTGGCGGCAGCGTGGATTCTTCAGTCCGCATTGGATTCACTGAGGCCGGCATGACGCAATCCTTTATCGCGCTTCTTCCGGTTTTCATCGTGATCCTCATTGGTTTTGGTTTGCGGCGTGGCGGGTTGATTGCCGAGGAGCACTGGAGCGCGGTTGATCACGTTTGCTACTATGTCCTGTTTCCGGCGATCATCTTCAAGGAAATTGCCACGGCGGATTTTTCCAGTGTTCCAGTGTGGTCCATGGCCATGGCGATGATTCTCGGCATTTCCACGATGTTTGTCCTGTTGCTTTTGGTGCAGCGGCCGCTGGTCAACATGCTGCAACTTAGCGGGCCGCAATTTTCGAGCCTGTTCCAGGGAGCTACGCGCTGGCATACGTTCATTGCACTTGCCATCATCCCCATCTATTTTGGGCAATCGGCGTTGGCGCTTGGCGGCCTTAGCGCCGCGGCTATGACGCCGCTTTTGAACATCGTGAATGTCGCGGTTATTTCGGTTCACGGCGCTGGGGTCAGAATGAACTGGCGGGCGATCGGGATATCCATTCTGAAAAATCCCTTCGTGCTTTCGTCCCTCGGTGGGGTCGCGTGGAAGCTGTTGCATCTGCCCATGCCCGCCATGGGTGTTCAGGTCCTTGACATGATCGGCAAGGGAGCCTTGGGATTGGCCCTTCTTGCGGTAGGGGCGGGTTTGCGCATTGATAAGGCCCTTTCGACCAAAGGACCAGTGCTGCTGGCTACTTTCCTCAAATTGCTGGTCATGCCAGTGTTCATGGCCCTGTGGCTCTGGATTTTGGGGGTTTTAGGGGAAGCGGCGGCAGTTGCCATTCTTTGTGGCGCGGTGCCCACGGGTTCCGGGGCTTATGTGTTGGCCAAGCAGATGGGCGGCGATGCCCCCATGGTCGCCAGCATCCTGACCCTCCAGGTCATCTGTGCCGCCGTCACAATCCCCTTGATATTAAGCCTCTTGGGATAATTTTCCACAGGCCTGAGATCTTCTCTTGCGGGTGAGAGGATTCGCCCCTACACAGCCATTTTTAATGACATCGCCATCCGAACGACCCAAGCTTCTCAAGGGCCAGCACCTGCTGGCGGTTGATGATATTTCCCCCCTCGAAATCAAAGCCCTGCTTGATCTGGCACAAACCTATGTGAGCGAGGGCAACGGCCCCCAGCGCCGCGTTCCCTTGTTGCAGGGGCAGACCCAGGTTAACCTGTTCTTTGAGGCCTCAACCCGTACCCAGAGCTCGTTTGAGATCGCGGGCAAACGATTGGGTGCCGATGTGATGA
>JBAVOA010000445.1:0-4626 GCA_049691635.1 Aestuariivirga sp.
CCATGGAACTTGTTGATGATGAAACCCTTGAGGCGTTGCTGATCATCCTTATCAAGGACGGCCAAGGTGCCGACGATAGAGGCAATGACGCCGCCCCGGTGGATATCGCCTACGAGAAAGGCCGGAATATCGACGGCTTTGGCAAAGCCCATATTGGCCAGATCGCCGTCTCGCAGGTTGACTTCGGCAGGGCTGCCGGCCCCTTCCACGATGATAAGATCGGCTTGCTTCGAGAGTTTCTGGAAGCTTTCGACAATCGTCGGCATGAATTGCCGGCGGTTTTTGAAGAAATCACGCGCCGTCATGGTGGCCGCCCGTTTTCCCTGGACGATGACCTGGGCACCCGTATTGGTTTCCGGTTTCAGGAGCACGGGGTTCATGTGGACGGTTGCGGGCTGGCGGGCGGCGCGGGCCTGGAGCGCCTGGGCCCGCCCGATTTCACCGCCATCTTCGGCGACGGCGGCGTTGTTGGACATGTTCTGGGGTTTGAAGGGCATGACTTTCAATCGGCGATTGGCAAAAGCACGGCAAAGGCCGGCGGCCACGAGGGATTTGCCCACGTCGGAACCTGTGCCCATCAGCATGAAGGCGCGCGGGCTCATGGGGCCTCACATATAATATGGGCGTAGGAGCCCATGACCTTGCCACGCCTTAGACCGATCGCGCCTACGTCTTGTCCGCTTGCATCTCTGGCTGCGAAAAGCCGGTCGGCTGTGCCCTCGCTGGCAATGCTGGAATAGTGAAACTCGTGACCGCGGAGTGGCTTTTCCCACGGCCCACCAAGCGGCTTGAGCTGGCGATAACCCAGATGAAGCTTGCGGTTAGCGAAGCTTGTCGCGAGGGGCAAGAGACCTGCCATGGCATGGGAGCGGCCGTCCGCGTCGATCAGTGCATCACCCAGAACCATGTAGCCGCCGCACTCGCCATAGATCAGGGCTTTTGAATTTCGAAGGCCATCAAGAAAGGTCTGGTTCGCGGCAAGCCGCCCGGCGTGAAGTTCCGGATAGCCACCGGGCAGGAAAACGGCATCGCAATCGGGGCTAGGGGCCTCGTCCTGCAGGGGGGAGAAGAAGGAAAGTTTGGCACCTGCCTTTTTCCAGGCGGCAAGAATGTGGGGATAGGCGAAGCTGAAGGCCACATCGTCCGCAATGGCTATTCTTTGTCCCAGAGGAGACAGGATCGGCCCGTGAACTGATTCGGTGCCGATTTCTGAACCAAGTGTTAATAAGTTGTCAAGTTTTGTTTCACGTGCAACCGCTAAGCCAGTGGTTTCAATAAACAATTCAAGCTCTTGATTCTCCTGTGCTTGCACCAGTCCAAGGTGCCGCGAAGGCCAGTTGAGTGAGTCACTCCGCCGCACCAGACCGAGGATGGGAACCGGAAGATGGGCTAGAGCGGCAGTCAGAAGGTCCGCATGCCGGTCACTGGCCACACGGTTCAAAATCAACCCGGCGAAGGCGAGGCCCGTCTTATGCTTAATGAAACCTTCGGCCTGGGCGGCGATGGATTGGCTCTGGTGGCTGGCATCCAGTACCAGCACGATGGGCAGGCCGAGGTCCGCGGCGAGGTCGGCGGTTGAGCCTCGCGCTCCTTGAGGGCCATCGAAGAGGCCCATCACACCTTCAACGACCACCTCATCCGCATCCCGAGCAAGGTCTTTGAGGAGACCGGCGATGACTTCGCGTGTCATGGCCCAGGGATCGAGATTTACGCAGGGTCTGCCGCTGGCAGCTTCGTGGAAGCGAGGGTCGATGTAATCGGGGCCTACCTTGGCTGAGGCCACCCGCAGGCCCCGGTTTTTGAAAGCCCGGAGCAGACCGAGGGTGAGCATGGTCTTGCCGCTGCCGGAGGATGGGGCCGCCACAAGGAAGGCCTTAGCCAATCGCATTCTCCCGGAGCGCCGGGGAATACCAGTCCAGCATGTCGCGCCAGTCGGAAGCATGGCCCACGACGACAATGGCCGGGGTGGGTGGATTGTTCGCGGTTAAGAAGGCCCCGGCCTCGGCCAGAGAGGTGGCGTTAACCAACTGATGGGGAAGCGAGGCGTTGGAAATAATGGTTACGGGATCGTCCGGCTCCCTTCCACCTTCCAGCAAGGCCTGCGCAATCTCGCCCAAGTTCTTGACGGCCATATACATTACGATGACGGGTGAAGCTTTGGCGACGGCCCGCCAGTTGACATTGGCTGGCATCTTTCCGGTGGCGTCATGGCCGGTGAGGAAGATCACCGAATGGTTGGTATCCCGGTGGGTGGAAGGGATTCCGGCATAGGCGAGCCCCCCTACGCCGGCCGTAATGCCCGGCACAATGCGGAAGGGAACTTTGGCCCTGGCCAAGGCCTGGCTTTCTTCGCCGCCGCGGCCAAACATGAAGGGGTCGCCGCCCTTCAGGCGCAAAACCCGCTTTCCTGACCGGGCCAGTTCAATGAGGCGCAAGGAGATGTCCTGCTGGACAGGCGAGGGCTTGCCGCCGCGCTTCCCCGCATATTCCAGAACCACGCCGGTCTTCACCCAGCGCAGGATATCCGGGTTCACCAAGGCATCATAGACCACCACATCGCAGTTCTGCATGGCGTGGTAGCAGAGGAGTGACATCAGGCCGGGGGCGCCAGGGCCAGCGCCGACGAGCCAAACCCAGCCCGCCGCGAAGGCCGGAAATGCTTCGCCGTCGAGGCGTGCAAAGCCGCTCGCAGCGGACTTCTCCACTTGCGATTGCAATGCCGATTTTGTTGGTTCGCGGCTCATAGTTCCTTATACAGTGACCTCATGCGAATAGAGAAGCCCGAAGGCGAGTTAAGACGGGGCTGGACCACGGGTGCATGTGCGGCTGCGGCCACCAAGGCGGCATTTGCGGCATTGCGCACGGGGGCATTTCCCGATCCTGTGTCGCTGCAGCTGCCCAAAGGCGAAACCCCCAGCTTTGCGTTGGCATTCGAAGGCAAGGGTGAAGGCTGGGCCCAAGCGGGAATTGTCAAGGATGCTGGCGACGATCCGGACGTGACCCATGGCTGCACGGTGATCGCCACAGTGCGAAGGAAGGGCAAGGGGATTACTTTCAAGGCAGGGGAAGGGGTCGGGACCGTCACGCGGGCGGGCCTTCCCATTCCGGTCGGCGAACCGGCGATCAATCCCATCCCGCGCGAAATGATGCGCAAGGTGATTGAAGAGCAGGGCGGCGGTGATGTGGAAATCGAAATTTCCATTCCGGGCGGCGCGGCGCTGGCGCAAAAGACCTGGAACCCCAGGCTTGGCATCGTGGGCGGGCTTTCCATTCTGGGCACCACCGGAATTGTTCATCCTTTCTCATGTGCGGCATGGATTGCTTCCATCCATCGTGGCGTTGATGTGGCCCGCGCCATGGGGCTCACGCATATTGCGGGCTGCACGGGCTCCACCTCGGAAGATGCGGTGCGGGAGCATTTCAATCTGCCGCTCGAGGCGATGATGGATATGGGTGATTTCGCCGGCGGGCTGCTGAAATATGTCCGCGAGCATCCGGTGGCGCGGGTTACCATCGGCGGTGGCTTTGGCAAGATCACCAAACTCGCGCAGGGTGCCATGGATCTGCATTCGGGGCGGAGCCAGGTTGACTTCGAATGGCTGGTGAAATTTGCTCCTGAAAAACTTCGCGAAGGCGTGCGCGTTGCGAATACGGCGCAACAGGTTCTGGAAATTCTGGGACAAGGCCTCGCGCAGCAGGTTGCAATGGAAGCCAAAGTGCAGGTCTTGAAGGTTTTGCGGGGAAGCCCGGTGACCGCGGATGTCATGATCATTAATCGCAGCGGAAAGATCATTGCCCATGCCGGGTAAGCGTATTCTCATCCTCGGGGGCACGTCCGATGCGCGAATACTGGCTGCAGAACTATTGGCTGCGGGCTATGAACCGGTCAGTTCACTTGCCGGTATGACGCAAGCCCCGGTGCTTCCCGCAGGGGAAGTGCGCGTCGGAGGTTTTGGCGGCGAAGAGGGACTTTATACTTATCTCAAGGGTGGAAACTTTGCTGCCGTTGCCGATGCGACCCATCCCTTTGCGGCGCAAATTTCGCAGCATGGTTTCGCTGCGGCAAAGCGGGTGGGTGTTCCCTATTTGCGTTTGGAGCGCCAGGCCTGGGTGCCTTCATCCGGCGACACCTGGGAGCCTGTTGCCGATATAAGGGCGGCGGCGGCCTGCCTGCCTACTGGCGCGCGTATCATGCTCACCATCGGGCGCAAGGAGATTGCGCCGTTTCTGGCGCGCGATGACCTTTCAGGTGTTGTGCGGATGATTGAAAGAAATACCCTTGTAATGCCTGCACCGTGGCATCTCATCCTGGCGCGGCCACCGTTCAACCTTGAAGACGAAACCAGAATGATGATCAGCCATGGCATCACGCATCTCGTCACCAAGAATGCCGGGGGAACACAAACCGAGGCCAAGCTTCAGGCGGCGCGGACGCTTGGCGTGCCGGTGATCATGATTGAGCGGCCGGCCAAGCACAAGGCGCCGACGTTCGCATCCGCCACAAGCCTTGTCGCCGCATTGTAGAACCCGGTTTCCGGCAGGGATACAGATGTTCATGACAGGCAGTTGCCGCATTGCGGTGTAATTCGGCTTGACCACAGAGTCGTTTCCGGCTTGTCTAGGGAC
>JBAVOA010000446.1:0-1647 GCA_049691635.1 Aestuariivirga sp.
TAGAGGCTCTCGACCATCTTGAAAAATGGCCCGAGAAGGTCCGCCTCATGCAGCGCAACTGGATTGGCCGCTCCGAAGGCATGCGCTTTTCATTTGTGCTGGAAGATCGAAATGGCAAGGAGCTACCGGATAAACTGATGGTGTACACTACACGCCACGACACCATTTTCGGCGCCAGTTTCTGTGCGATATCGGCCGACCATGAGCTTGCCAAAAAATACGCCGCGACGGATCCGGGCCTCGCCGAATTTCGCCGCGAGGTGTCCGCCCTGGGCACCAGCGAGGAAACCATCGAACGCGCCGAGAAGAAGGGCCATGCGCTGGGCATCTTCGCCCGCCATCCTTTTCTGCCCGGAACAAAACTGCCGGTCTATGCCGCGAACTTTGTCCTCATGGGCTATGGCGAAGGGGCAATTTTTGGCTGTCCTGCCCATGACCAGCGGGATTTGGACTTCGCGCGGAAGTATGGCCTGCCGGTCATACCTGTCGTCGCGCCAAAGGGGATCAATGCAGCAGATGTATCAATTGGTTCGGAAGCCTACCTCGAAAAGGACGGAACTGAAAGTCACCTGATCAATTCGGAATTTCTCGATGGCCTGTCGGTTCCGGCGGCAAAGGAAGAGGTGGCAAGGCGTTTTGAAGCCTTGGGGATCGGCGAGAGAAAAGTCAATTTCCGCCTGCGCGATTGGGGTGTTTCCCGGCAGCGGTATTGGGGCTGTCCGGTCCCGATCATTCATTGCCCTGCCTGCAGGATTGTGCCGGTGCCAAAAGCCGATTTGCCTGTCACCCTGCCGGAGGATGTGACATTCGACCGGCCGGGAAACCCGTTGGTGCATCATCCCAGCTGGAAACACGTGAAGTGTCCCAGTTGCGGTATGGCCGCTACCCGGGAAACCGACACGTTTGACACCTTCATCGATTCATCCTGGTACTACGCCCGTTTCTGCTCGCCAAAAGCTGATGTCCCTGTGGCCGCCGAAGCGGCCCGCTATTGGATGCCGGTGGACCAGTATATTGGGGGTGTCGAACATGCCATCCTTCACCTGCTCTATTCGCGGTTTTTTGCCCGCGCCATGGGCAAGACTCACCATCTCGATTGGGATGAGCCCTTCGCCAGCCTGTTCACCCAAGGCATGGTGGTTCATGAAACCTTCAAGACCGGCAGCGGCGAATGGGTCTTTCCCGTTGATGCCACCTTACGCGATGGCAAGTGGTTCCATGACAAGACCGGGGAAGAACTGACGATTGGCGGCATTGAGAAGATGTCAAAGTCAAAGCGCAATGTGGTGGACCCCGAAGCCATCATCGAAAGCTACGGGGCCGATACGGCGCGCTGGTTCATGCTTTCTGATTCGCCGCCCGAACGCGACATCGAATGGACTGAAGCCGGTGCCGAGGGTGCCTGGAAATTTACCCAGCGGCTGTGGCGTATTGTGGGAGAAGCCAGCTCCCGGAAGGCAGCCGCATTCACCGGTGACTTTGGCCCTCCGGCCCTGGAGCTTCGGCGCACGGCCCACCGGACCCTTGCAGCCGTGACCGATGACCTGTCTTCGCTGCGCTTCAATCGGGCCATTGCCCGTATTTATGAACTGTCGAATGCCTTGGGCACCGCCCTGGCCAACAGCAGCTCAGGACCTGACCTAGCGT
>JBAVOA010000447.1:0-1503 GCA_049691635.1 Aestuariivirga sp.
CTTCAGGTCTTCCAGCTTCATGTCCTTGTAGCCCGTCAAAAACAGCAGGGAATACAACAACATGGAACCGTGACCGGCGGAGATAATGAAACGGTCGCGGTCGTCCCAGTGGGGTTCGCTGGCATCAAATTTCAGAAATTGCGTGAACAGCACCGTGGCAAAATCAGCCGCTCCCATGGGCAAGCCGGGGTGACCGGAATTGGCTTTCTGGACGGCGTCCATGCTGAGGGCGCGAATCGCATTGGCCATGGATTTCTGCATGTCGGGGGAAGGAGCGGTCATTGTCCGGGAAATCCTTGAGGGCAGCGGCAATCGGCTTCTGAATAACAGCAGTTCCCGCCCTGTCAACCGCACTTTTCCAGCATCTTAGGCGGACAAATTAACCTATTGAAGTGTGGTAGCAGACGTAACATATTGGGATAGGCGGCAAATTAGGTGATTTGCCTGGGCGTGACGGGACAAGGTGTAAGCGGTTTTCTGTCCGATCACGCGCCGGAAAAACAGGTGAAGGTTGTGTTTCTTGTTTCAGGCTGTTGCCCTGAGGTGAAACATGATCTAGGGGCGGACATGGTTGAGACACAAAAATTGGACGACGCCTTTGATCGTTTCGATGCGGCATTAAAATTGCTCGAAGGGGCCGTTGCCAAGAAGCAGGCAATTGCTTCCGAGGCCGAGGCACTGCGCGGCGACCGGGCGAAGATCGCTTCGGAACTTGACCTCGTGCGCACGAAGGCCAGCGAACTGGTCACCACCAATAAATCGGCTGTCGGCAAGATTGACGCCGCCATGTCACGCATCCGTGCTGTGCTCCACAGCAACAGTGGGGGCTAGGCATGGCCAATGTTGTCGTTTCGGTAGCTGATCGTCCCTATACGATGCAGTGTCCCGATGGTGAGGAAGATCACCTGCGCGAGCTTGCCTCCTTGCTCGATGCTGAAATCATCCGCATCAAGCAGAGCGTGGGGTCCATTGGCGATATCCGCCTGCTGGTGATGAGCGGGCTGATGGTGGCCGACCGCCTGTCGGAAGCCATCCGCAAGATCGAGTCGCTGGAAGACCAGATCAAGGGTCTGCGCGAGTCCCGGAATCAGGCCCAGGTGCAGGCGAAGGATATGGAAGCCAAGTTCGCGGCACGTCTGGAAAGCGCTTCGGCACGGCTGGAGAACGTTGCTAAGGCAATGGCGAAGTAGTCCGCGCTATACCTGGGCTATCACGTAGCGGCCGATCAGGGCGGCCAGGTTTGGCACGCTGACGAGGGACAATGCGGCTCTCAGACTGCAACGCAGTACGGATCTTTCGCCCATTTCCGCCCAGGTCGGCAATTGTCTTTCGACCTTGAGCGCATAGACGTCGATCAGGCAGGTGGTTTCCCGTCCGTTCCGGATTCTGTCTAGCTCAAAGGTTCCGATACAGCGCTTGCCCACATGGCCAACAAGGCCCGCCTCTTCAAGAGCTTCCCGGGCCGCGACCTCATGGGGTGCCATGCCCCGAATGGGGTTGCCC
>JBAVOA010000448.1:0-3804 GCA_049691635.1 Aestuariivirga sp.
CAGGCGCATGCTGGAGATGGTCAAGGGCCTCACATCAGATGATTTGGTGATTGCGTTGATCTCGGGCGGCGGCTCGGCGCTTCTCAGCCTTCCGGCGGCAGGGATCACCGTTGAAGAAAAACGGGCCGTGAACCGCGCCCTTCTCAAGAGTGGTGCTCCGATTTCGGAAATGAATTGCGTGCGCAAGCATCTCTCGGCGATCAAGGGCGGGCGGCTTGCGGCTGCGGCCTATCCGGCGCGGGTGGTGAGCCTGGTGATATCGGATGTGCCGGGTGATGATCTCGCCGCGGTGGGGTCCGGCCCCACGGTTGCCGATCCCACAACCTTTGCCCAGGCCCGCGCCATTATCGCGAAATACAAGATCGATGCGCCGCCGGCGGTTATCCGCCATCTCGAGCAGGCGGTTGACGAAACGCCGAAACCCGGCGACCCGCGCCTTGCAGGGGTTGAGACAAAACTCATTGCTTCGCCGCAGAAATCGCTGGAGGCGGCAGCAGCGGTGGCCCGCAAGCATGGCATTGCGCCGCTCATTCTGGGCGATTCCATTGAAGGCGAAGCGCGCGAGGTGGGCTTTGTCATGGCAGGCATTGCGCTGCAATCGCGGCGCTTCGGACAACCGCTGCTAGCACCCTGTGTTTTGATTTCGGGTGGCGAGACAACGGTTACGGTGCGGGGCAATGGGGCGGGTGGGCGCAATGTGGAATTTCTTCTGGCACTCGCCCTCAAGCTTGATGGCGCTGCGAACATCACGGCTCTCGCCGCCGACACGGATGGCGTGGATGGCGCGCGCGAAGTGGCAGGCGCCTTCATTGCATCCGATACGCTTTCCCGCGCCCGGGCCATGGGCATTGATCCCTGGGGCTCGCTTTCCAACAATGATGGCCATGGGTTTTTTGAAAAGCTGGGGGACCAGATCATCACCGGTCCGACACTCACCAATGTCAATGACTTCCGCGCCGTGTTCATAGGATAGGACCAGAGATGACAGACCGTAGCTATTATGCGCCTCATGGTGGATTGCCCCCGCAAACCGCGCTGCTGACGGACCGCGCCGTGTTCACGGAAGCCTATGCGGTCATCCCGAAGGGGGTGCTGCGCGATATCACGGTGAGCTATTTTCCCTTCTGGGAAAAAACGCGGGCCTGGGTCCTGTCGCGGCCGCTGTCGGGCTTCGCGGAAACCTTCTCGCAATACATCATGGAAGTGAGGCCCGGCGGCGGCAGTGACAGGCCGGAACCTGATCCCCATGCCGAAGGCGTGCTGTTCGTGGTGGAAGGCGAATTGAGCCTGACGCTATCGGGTAAAAGCCATGCCATGCAGCCTGGTGGTTATGCGTTTATTCCGCCTGCTGCAAAATGGAGCGTGAAGAATTCCGGCAGCCAGCCGGTGCGGTTCCACTGGATCCGCAAGTCTTATGAGCAAGTGGATGGCCTTGGCGCTCCTGAGGCCTTTGTGGTGAACGAAAAGGACATCGCGCCAATCCCCATGCCCGACACAAACGGCGTGTGGGCGACGACGCGCTTTGTCAGCCATGACGACATGCGCCATGACATGCATGTGACGATCGTGACCTTCGAGCCGGGTGGCGTCATTCCCTTTGCCGAGACCCATGTGATGGAGCACGGGCTTTATGTTCTGGAGGGCAAGGCGGTTTACCGGCTCAACCAGGATTGGGTTGAGGTGGAGGCGGGCGACTACATGTGGCTTCGCGCCTTCTGTCCGCAGGCCTGCTATGCGGGCGGGCCGGGCCGCTTCCGCTATCTGCTCTACAAGGATGTGAACCGCCACATGAAGCTTGGTGGCAAATGAAAATCGAGCCGCTGACAAAGGCAGGCTTTGCGGGTTTTGGCGATGTGATTGAAATTGGCGCCGCACAGCATTTCCAGATCAATCAGGGTTTCGCCGAGCGCTTCAACGATCTGGCCCATGTCGATGTCAGCGCGGAAGGCGGCTCGGTCAATATCAGCATCGTGGTTGCCAATCTGCGGCCACAGCCCATTGGGATCAGGCTGATGGAGCGGCATCCGCTGGGCAGCCAGATTTTCTATCCGCTGCAGGACAGGCCCTGGCTGGTGCTGGTGTGCGCTGATCCGCTGGACAGCAAAACCTACCGGTTTTTCAGGGCCACGGGCCGCCAGGGCATCAACTATGCCCGCAATGCCTGGCATCATCCGCTGCTGGTGCTGGATCCGGAGAGCCGCTTCCTGGTGGTTGACCGCAAGGGGCCGGGCAACAACCTGGAAGAGGTCCAGACCGGCGAAATAGAGTTGGCCATGGCCTGATTTTATGGTTCAAATGCCCGGACACAACTCCGGGAGACGCCACGTGCTGAAATCACTTGATCCTTTGCTCAATGCCGATGTCCTCTATGCGCTCCGTGCCATGGGGCACGGCGATGACCTCATCCTCTGCGATACGAATTTTCCGGCGGACTCGGTTTCCAAACAGACGGTGCATGGCAAGCTCCTGCGTATTGATGCCAGTGCGGCGCGCGTGGCGCGGGCTGTCCTTTCCGTCATGCCGCTCGACAGTTTTGTGGACAAGCCGGCAAACCGCATGGAAATTGTCGGCAAGCCAAACGAGATTCCGCCGGTGCAGGCGGAGGTGCAGGTGGAGATCGACAAGGCCGAGGGTAAATCCTGGCCCATGGGTTCGATCGAGCGCTTTGCCTTTTATGATCTGGCCAGACGCGCCTATTGCGTGATCCAGACAGGCGAGACGCGGTTTTATGGCTGTTTCGTATTCAAGAAGGGCGTCATTCCACCGGCCGCCCCATGAGCAAGCCGCGCATCGCCATCCTCGGAATCTTTGTGGCTGATCTGGCCTTTAGGGCCAAGCGCCTGCCGGTGATGGGGGAAACCCTGCTGGGCCAGGGCTTTGCCATGGGGCCGGGCGGCAAGGGATCGAACCAATCGGTGGCGGCGGCGCGGGCGGGCGGCCATGTCAGTTTCATTGCCAAGCTGGGCCGTGACTCCTTCGGCGATATTGCGCTCAAGACCTGGGCCGCCGACGGCATTGACACGTCTTATGTGGCCACATCCGACACGCTGCCTACGGGTGCTGCCTTCATTTTTGTGTCGAGCGAGACGGGCGATAACGCCATCATCGTCGAGGCAGGTGCTGCGGGTACGCTGACACCCGATGATGTGACGGCAGCCGAAAAGGCGATCTCAAGTGCCAAGGTTTTTGTGACCCAGCTTGAAACCGCGGTGCCCACCAGCCGCCGTGGACTGGAGCTGGCGCGGAAGAACGGGGTGATCACGGTGTTCAATCCGGCACCGGCGGCGAAAATCGATACGGCCATCTATGGGCTTTGCGATTATGTGACGCCCAATGAAACCGAAGCGGCGGAGATCACCGGTATTCCGGTCAATACGGTTGATGACGCGCGCAAAGCCGGCGACGGGCTGTTGAAGCTGGGTGCAAGGAATGCGCTCATCACCTTGGGGGCCAATGGTGCCCTGCTGCACAACGCCACGCAATCGGTTCATGTCCCGACATTCAAGGTGAAGGTCGTCGAAACCACCGGCGCAGGCGATGCCTTTAACGGAGCCTTTGCGGTTGCCATCGGTGAAGGCCGATCGCCCGTCGAGGCCGCGCGCTTTGCCTGCGCGACGGCGGCGCTTTCAGTGACCAAGGCAGGCACCGCGCCATCAATGCCGATGCGCGGCGAGATCGAGGCGATGCTGGCGAAGGGTTAACCGGTGCATCAAAATGATCCATAGAAGGGCAATCCTCTTGGGTGGTGGCGCAGCGGGGCTCGCTGGGATCGGTGCAACTTTCCTGGGACTGAGGCAGATGGGG
>JBAVOA010000449.1:0-4590 GCA_049691635.1 Aestuariivirga sp.
CTCATACAGCGGTGAGCGCCGCACGCCGCGCGCCGTTTCCGCCTGCCGGTAGGGCCAGTGCATCGCGTAAAGCAGGCCCAAAGTTTCGGTCACACGCTCGCCTACATAGCTGCGGTTGGATTGAAACGGATGAATGCGGCGGATATCCATGCCATTTACATCCATTGGTGGATGGCCATTCTTGATCCATTGCGAAAGCACCAGCCCCGCGCCACCGGAAGATTGAATGCCGATCGAATTGAATCCCGTGGCCACATAACAGTTCTTCACCTCCGGCGCTTCACCGAGATAATAGCGGTTGTCGGGCGTAAAGCTCTCGGGCCCATTGAAAAACAATTGAATGCCCGCCGTCTCAAGCAGTGGTACGCGATTAATGGCGCTGGCCAGAATGGGCTCAAAATGGTCCATATCTTCCGGAAGGGTCACAAAGGCATGTTCATCATCAATGCCGCCGCCGCCCCAAGCCTTGGCCTTGGGTTCAAACGCGCCGACCATGAGTTTGCCCGCGTCTTCCTTGTAGTAGGTGCATTCGTCCGGAACCCGGACGACCGGCATGTTGCGCGGCAGTTCGGCGATAGGTTCTGAAACTATGTAAAAGTGCTCGCAAGCATGCAGCGGGATATTCACCCCAATGCTGCGGCCAAGCTCCCGCGACCACATGCCGGAAGCAATGACAACCTTATCGGCCAGGATCGTGCCGTCCGTGGTTTCAACGCCAACGGCCTTGCCGTCCTTGACTAGAATCCGTGTGACCTTGGTATTTTCAAAAACTTTCGCGCCACGCGAACGCGCTCCCGATGCCAATGCTTGGGTCACGTCGATAGGGTTGACCTGCCCGTCCTTCGCCAGGAATACGCCTCCCTTGACACCTTCCATGTTGTAATGCGGCACACGCTCCTTGATCTCGGCGACGCTGATGACGTCAACCACAAGTCCAAAGTTCTTGGCCATTGAGGCGCCCCGGAGCATTTCCTCCATGCGCCCATCCGTGAGGGCAATAGAGATTGATCCGTTCTGCTTGAAGCCTGTGGCCTGTCCGGTTTCCTTTTCCAGCCCCTCAAACAGGTTCGTGGTATATTTCGCCAGTTCGGTTAGGTTCTTGGAAGCGCGCAACTGCCCCACAAGTCCGGCCGCGTGCCACGTTGTTCCCGAAGTGAGTTGTTTGCGCTCAAGGAGAACCGTATTGGTGATGTCGATCTTTCCCAAATGATAGGCAATGGAGGCCCCGACAATACCGCCGCCAACAATGACAACATCACAACGGGCAGGCAGGGACTTGGACATAGGGGGCTCCAGATTGTTTGTGGTGAATTTGTCTACCATGCTCCGCGCTATGGCGGAAAGCACCAGCCTTGCTCGCGCTGCTGTACCAAACGCCATTTTCCTTTGCGGGCGCACTTTGTTTCGACTATCATACTGTTTGAATTAAAGAACAGGCCATTTCATGCATAAAGGCAATATTTCTCCAACCGAAGCCCACCAACGACTGCAAGGCAACGCATCCGCGGTGCTTGTCGATGTGCGTACCCAGCCCGAATGGACATTCGTGGGTGTCCCTGCCGTCGAAAGGCTCGTGCGGCTGGCTTGGCAGGTGTTCCCGGCCATGCAGGTCAACGCCAAGTTTGTCGAAGAAATTGAACAAATGGGCCTGCCGAAGGACGCCGAAATTCTATGCATCTGCCGCTCCGGCGCGCGCTCGTCTTCTGCGGCGTCGGCCCTCACCGAAGCAGGCTACAGCAACTGCTGGAACGTTGCCCAGGGCTTCGAAGGCGACAAGGATGCCAACGGCCACCGTGGCACGGTAAACGGATGGAAGGCCGCCGGGCTTCCCTGGGTTCAAAGCTGATGGCAAAATATTCGAAGCGACAGGACCCCACGGGTTGGGGTGATGCCACGAAACTTGTGCGCGGTGGTTTGGACCGTTCGCCCCATGGCGAAACCTCGGAAGCAATCTACCTCACTTCCGGCTATGTCTATGACGATCCGGAGACGGCCGAGAGGCGTTTTGCCGGTGAAGAGGAGGGCTATGTCTACGGCCGCTATGGCAACCCTACCGTCACCATGCTTGAGGAGCGTATGCGCCTGCTGGAAGGCGCCGAAGCCTGCTATGCAGTGGCCTCGGGCATGTCGGCGGCTTTTGGTGCGCTCGCCTGCCAGCTGAAGACGGGCGACCATGTTGTAGCCTCCCGTTCGCTGTTCGGCTCCAACTACCAGATCATCACAGCCATCCTGCCCAAATTCGGTGTGACTTACGACCTTGTCGATGGCACGGATGCCAAGGCCTGGAAGCAGGCGATAAAACCTTCCACCAAATGCGTGTTCTTTGAAACGCCGTCTAATCCCCTACTGGAAGTGCTCGATATCCAGATGATCTGCGACATCGCCCACAAGACGGGCGCGGTGGTCATCGTTGATAATGTCTTTGCTACACCCATTCTGCAAAAACCCATGAAGTTGGGTGCCGATATTGTTTTCTATTCCAATACCAAGCACACAGATGGCCAGGGAAGGGTTTTTGGTGGCACCATTCTGTGCAGCAAGAAATTCAAGGAAGAGGTGTTGAAGCCTTTCCTGCGCCACACAGGACCGACGCTTTCACCCTTCAACGCCTGGGTTTTGCTCAAGGGCCTTGAAACCATGAAGTTGCGCGTCGAGGCGCAAAGCAAATCCGCCGCAGCGATCGCCGAGGCACTCTCCTCAATCAAGGGCATAGAACGGGTATACTATCCCCACCACGACAGCCACGCCCAGGCAAAGCTGTCCCGCAGCCAGATGAACATGGGCGGAACCATGGTGTCCTTCAATGTGGAAGGTGGCAAGGCCAGGGCCTTCAACGTCCTGCGCAATCTTGGCATCATCGATATCTCCAACAACCTTGGCGATGCCAAATCCCTGATTACCCATCCGGCAACAACAACCCACCGCAATATTGGCCCGGAAGCCCGCGCCATGATGGGAATTTCAGACGGCAATCTGCGTCTTTCAGTCGGGCTGGAAGATGTTGGTGACCTCGTCGGTGACCTTAGTCAGGCTTTGAAAGCTTAGCGCCTACATCGTTGCGAACCTGTATATTCCGATGCTGATGGCCAGCAGTCCGACCGCAATAGTAAGCGGCCGCTTGGGTGCAATCTTTGAAAGATAGCCGCCAATTGCCGCAGCCGGCAGTCCACCAAGTATAAGACCCGCCACCGGCCAGGTTACTTCATGCCAATCGGAGCCGCCTTCCCAGTGCCCCACGGCAAACGCCGCGACAAACGTCGAAAACACCGCAATGCTCACCACAAACTCAGCAAAATTGCTGGAACCGATGGCATAGCGTGACTCAGTTCCTGCCCCGAGCAAGCTGGTGGTCACAACCGGGCCCCAGCTCCCGCCAATGCCTTCAATGAGACCGCCCGCAAAGCCTATTAGCCGTGTGAATCCGCCCGGAATTAAACGGGGCGCCACGTCCTTCACGCCACGGTAGATGATCAGGCCACCGATCAAAAGTAGATAAATATTGATCATGACAAACAGAGTCTTGCCCTTCAGGCTCGTCAGCACCGTGGCACCGATCATGCCGCCAAGTGCACCGAAGATGCAAAGCATGATGATGATGCGCCAGTCGAGGTTCTTGTGCATGAAGTGCGAGATTGCGGCCGTGCCGGTTGTCGGCAATTTGGCGGCGTTAACACTCGCCGATGCAAGGGCGGGCGGAATTCCTTGCGCCAGCAGCACCGAGGCGGAGATCACCCCGAACCCCATGCCCAAGGCACCATCAACAAGTTGTGCCAAGAATCCCACAAGGGCAAAAGCCCAAAAATCATACATCCGGCAATTCCCTAACCCTGGCCGCAATCAAGCATCCACAGCTTGGCGCTGAACTGTGCGGATAATTTGTCCATTTGCCGTAAAATGGATGCCGCATTCCGTCTTGTCGGTTCCGGCCCAACGGCCGGCGCGCGGGTCATCATCCGTGCCTCCAAGTGAAGTGCAGGGCTCGCAGCCAATCGAACGGTAACCCCTGAGCTTCAGCGGATGAGAAGGAAGGTGATGGCCATTCATGTAGGATTGGATGTCGAGCGCAGAGAACCCTGCGAGCGGTTCAACCTTCAAACGGTGATCGGCAATGCTGACGAAGTCCAGATCGGCCCGGGCCGCACCATGAAAGCGCTTCCGCCCCGAAATCATAACATCAATATCTGCGAGCGCCTTTTCGAGAGGAATGGTCTTGCGGATATGGCAGCAGGCTTCGGTACTGCTTAAATGTAACAGTCCCGTGGCATCATGCGCGCGAAGGTCCGCGATATCAGGCCTGACCGATCTCACATTGGTGAGTCCAAGTTCAGCAATCAGCTTGTCACGATACTGAAGAGTCTCTTCGAAGAGCTTGCCCGTATCTAGAAATATCACCGGAAAATCCGGGTCAACTTCGGAAACCATGTGCAACAGCACGGCGGACTCCGCGCCAAAAGACGAAACCAGCGCCGTGCGCGCCGGGTAATCCCGCAGGATGGATTTGATCAGGTCGCGGCCTTCAAGGCCAGCATATCTTTCAACCACGCTGTTATCGATCAAGTTATCCGGCATGGGGCTGTTCCTCCCATGGCG
>JBAVOA010000450.1:0-2682 GCA_049691635.1 Aestuariivirga sp.
GTATTGGGGGCGGGCTCGACGGTTGTCTCGGTCAAGGCGGGCGATGTCATTGATCTCACTGATATTGAAGGCGGCCAGTCCTGTGAAATCACTTTCTGCGATGAATCAGGGCGCTTTGATTGCTTGGCGCTCGGCGCGCGTGCCAACGGCCGCGGTGAAGGCCTGAAAGCCCTGCTTGCAAACGATACTGAATGCACGCAACGCACGAAATCAACTTTGCAGCGCCGCAATATTGATCTGGGCCAGGCGGAGACCCTTCGTCTCTTCGGCGCGGAGTCGCTTTCCGGTGCACGTGCTGAACTCAAGGTCTCGCGGGATGGCATTCTTATCGTTGCCGCACCGGGGGCCGCCATGGCGCCTGAGAATCAGGACACGGCCACGGATATCGAATTGCGGATCACGCGCAGCGGCAGGGCGGCTGACCGCAGTGACCTCTTGCCGGAACCATTGGCTGATCCGCTGCAGGACATCCGGATCCGGGCGGCCACGGCCACGGCTTATCTGGTGCAGGCGGGCGATTATATCCAGGTCATCGATGTGTCAGGCCGTCAGTGTACGGATTTTCAGGCGCTCTCGGCGCGCAAGGTGGACAAGGGTCTCGATCTGGCCCTTGATTCCACCATCACGCGCACCCTGCTTGGCCGCAGCTACCCAACACCGGGCCTTCCGTCAAAATCCTTTGACCGGGAATTCGAACCGCTTGTCGAAATCGTGCGCGATACGGTTGGGCGGCATGATGCCTTCGCCACGGCCTGCAATTCCCGCTATTACGACGACATGGGCTATCCGGGCCATGTGAACTGCACCGACAATTTCAACTACGCGCTGGCGCCCTACGGCGTGCCTCCACGAAAAGGCTGGGAAGCGCTGAATTATTTCTACAACACCAATATCAATCACCAGAACCAGCTCTATCTCGACGAGCCGTGGTCACGGCCCGGCGATTATGTGCTGATGCGGGCGCTGACCGATCTGATCTGCGTTTCTTCGTCCTGCCCCGACGACATCGACGCCGCCAACGGCTGGGACCCCACCGACATTCATATCCGCACCTATTCCGGCAAACACAAGTTTTCAAGAGCAGTGGTAACCCGCATGACGCCCGATGCAGAAGCTCAACTCACCCGCGAAACCGCCTTCCATCCGCGCTTCTCGGCCCTGACCCGCAACACCACGGAATACCGCGGCTACTGGCTGCCCCAGCGCTTCAACAATGAGGGACCAACCGAGGAATATTGGGCCTGCCGTGAACATGTGGCGGTGACCGATCTTTCACCACTCCGCAAGTTCGAGGTCACGGGCCCTGATGCGGAAGCGTTGCTGCAGTATTGCCTCACGCGCGACATCCGCAAGCTCTCGGTGGGGCAGGTGGTCTATTCGGCCATGTGCTACGAAAACGGCGGCATGATTGATGATGGCACGGTGTTCCGCCTGGGCCAGAACAATTTCCGCTGGATCGGCGGGGATGAGTTCAGCGGGCAATGGCTCCGCCAACAGGCGGAGAAGATGGGCTATAAGGCCTGGGTCCGCTCCTCCACGGACCAGCTTCACAATATTGCGGTGCAGGGGCCGAAGAGCCGCGACCTGCTGAAAGACATCCTCTGGACGTCGCCGGCACAGCCCGCCATCGGAGAACTGGAGTGGTTCCGCTTTGCCGTGGCCCGTATCGGGCATTTCGAGGGCGCGCCTATTGTGGTCTCGCGCACCGGCTACACGGGCGAATTGGGTTATGAAATCTTCTGCCATCCCAAGGATGCACTCGCGGTGTTCGATGCCGTATGGAACGCGGGCCAGAAATATGGCTTGAAGCCCATGGGCCTTGAGGCGCTCGATATGCTGCGTATTGAGGCGGGCCTGATCTTCGCCAATTACGAATTTACCTCGGAGACCGATCCTTTCGAAGCAGGCATCGGTTTTGCCGTGCCGCTCAAATCCAAGCTTGACGATTTCATCGGCAAGCAGGCACTGATCCAGCGCAAGGAGCATCCGCGTCATAGGCTGGTTGGCCTCGATATTGATTCCAATGATGCCGTGGGCCATGGCGACAGCGTTCACATTGGCCGCGCCCAGGTGGGCGTCGTCACGAGTTCGACGCGCTCACCCATTCTCGGCAAGAATATCGCGCTGGCGCGGATTGACGTGCTGCACAGCGAGCCCGGCACCGCTATCGAAATCGGCAAGCTTGACGGGATGCAGAAACGCCTCCCCGGCCGCATTGTGAAGTTTGCCCATTATGATCCAGAAAAGAAGCGGCCGCGGAGCTAGGCCGAGAATATTTCTTCAAGCTTGTTCTTCATGACGTTGGGATCAACGTCAACCCCTGTCCAGTATTTGACGCCGATGACGCCCTGGTTCACCAGCATGCCGAGACCATTGACGGTTTTGCAGCCGCGTGCTTCCGCATCGCGGATCAGGTTGGTGCGCGGCGGGTTGGGAATGACATCAGCGACCACCAAGCCCTTGCGGAGGGTGTCAAGGTTAATATCAAGCCTTGCATTCATGTCCGGATAGAGTCCGATTGAGGTCGCATTGACGACAATGTCAGCGCCTGCAGGAACGGAATAGGTCTTATTCCACACGGCAAGTTCCGCTTTCGACTTGGTCTTGCTGTTGAGGAGATCAACCAGGGTCTGCCCGCGCTTTGGATCACGGTTTACAACGGTGATATGTTTCGACCCGGCC
>JBAVOA010000451.1:0-7997 GCA_049691635.1 Aestuariivirga sp.
GGCGCGCGCGGAATGACCAGCCATTCCAGTTGACGCCGGCAGCTACATCCTCCTTGGCGTATTTATCGGGATTGGCATAGTCCATGGAAATCCAGTTTGGCTTGGCCGCCACGAGCTTGTCGCGGACCTTCCTCAGCACCTCCTTGTCGGCGGTGCAGGGTTCGCCTCCCACATACTTGATCGTAAGATGCATGATATCGACCATCTCGGGAACGACATTGATCTTGCCTTTCAACTCATCCGGCGGGTCAAGGAAAATGGCGGAGGTATTGGGATCGCCCTTATAGAACTTGGTATTGACGAGCATCCCGCTGGTGCCCCATTGCCAAGGCACCGTGTAATGGCGGCCGGGATCGAAAGGAACATCAACCCAGCGGGGGTCCATGTTCTTGAAATTCTCCATCTGGTCCGGCCGTGACTCCAGCAGCAGGCCCTCCTTGATCCAGATCGGCACATAGCTCGCCGAAGGCACCGCAATATCGAACCCGTGGCCACCGGCCCTGACCTTGGCGATCGCCGTATCGTTCGCGTCGTAGTCGGTGATCGTCACCTTGACGTTATATTGCTTCTCGAACTTCGTTATAAGCTCAGGGCTGGTATAGTCGCCCCAGTTATAGATATGCAATTCGCCTTCCGCATGGGCATGGCCTAGACCGGCGAACATGGCAAATCCGGTGAGTGCCGCCGCTAGTTTCAACTTCATGGCTATATTCCTCTCTGTTTCATTGCATTTTCATCTTCGAGGTTGCTGGCAAAGACTATGGCCACAAACCCATCCGAAATCAAATAGGAGCCCCTCGCGGCTTGGCAAGGACACGATAGTCCCCCGGAGCAGAACTCCGGGGGCCACCAATCCTGTATTCTATTACTTCATCAATTCAGTCCAAATCTTCGTATAGATTTCCGTGGCCTCAGGCGGGCAAGCGGTTGCGAACTCATAGTGCCCCTCCATCTCCTTCGGGATCACCAGCTCCGGCGCGTCCTTCATGTCGGCCGGCATGAACTTGTCCGAGCCTGTAATGCCGTTGCCATAACGCGCAAACGCAGAAAGCCCAGCCGCATTTTCCGGATCCATGACAAAGTTCTGGAACAGCTTGGCGTTATCCACGTTCTTGGCGTCCTTCAGAACCGAGAGATTATCCATCCACGTTGCAAAACCTTCCCTGGGATAGCCATACTTGATATCCGGGTTCTGCAGGCGCTGGCGCATGGCCGAGCCATTCCAGTCGCTGGTGGCCAGGAAATCGCCCTTCACCATCTTGTCGATGGTGGAGTATTCCATGGACACCCAGTTGGGCTTGGCATTGACCAGCGTGTCGCGGGCCTTCTTCAACACCGCCTTGTCCACCGAACAATGCGTGCCGCCATTGTACTTGATGGCCGCATCCATCACATCGTTCATTTCGGGAACCAGATTCACCTTGCCTTTCAGTTCATCAGGCGTCTTGAAAATGATATCCCAGGTGTTGATGTCGCCCTTGTACGCCTTGGTATTGACCACCACGCCCACGGTGCCCCACTGCCATGGAACTGAATAGTGGCGGCCGGGATCATAAGAAACATTCACCCATGCAGGATCGACATTCTTGAAATTCTCCATCTGGTCCGGACGTGATTCCAGAAGCAGCCCTTCGCTGATCCAGATTGGCATGAAGTTGCCCGAAGGCACCACCATGTCGAAGCCATGGCCCCCGGCGCGAACCTTGGCCAGCGCCGTGTCGTTAGAATCATAATCCGTGATCGTGACCTTGACCTTGTATTTTTCTTCAAATTTCTTGATCACATCGGGGTTGGTGTAGTTTCCCCAGTTAAAGATATTCAGCTCGCCATCGGCATGGGCCATGCCTGCCGTCGCCAGCAGGGCAACGCCTGCCATCAGTAGCTTCAACTTTATCTTCATGTCATTCTCCTTTGTTAAGCTGCATCATACCTTCTTTCGGTTCAGAAAGAAGAATATCGTTACAAACAGAATTGAAATTGCCAGGAACACCGTCGATATGGCGTTGATTTCGGGGGTCACCACGCGGCGCAATTGCCCCAGCATGTAGGTAGGCAGCGTTTCCTGCCCGCCTGATTTAACGAATTCGGTTATGACCACATCATCGAGCGAGGTCACAAAGGCCAGCATGAATCCTGCGATGATGCCCGGCCACATCAGCGGCAGGGTAACCCGTTTGAAGGCATTCCATGGCGTTGCATAGAGGTCGGCAGCCGCCCGTTCCAGCGTCAAATCCATGTTCTCGAGCCTGGCCCGTATGGGGAGATAGGCAAAGGGAATGCAAAACGCCGTATGCGCCGCAAGCAGGTAGCCGATGCCCGAATAACCCGTCCAGATCTTGATGCGCGAGAATACGATCAGCAACGCCACCGCCGTGACAATCTCGGGAACCATCAGGGGCTGGTTGATAAAGGCGTATTTGAAAGTGAGGCCGGGATAGTTTGGCGTGCGCGTCGTGGCAAGTGCCGCCATGGTCGCAGCGATGGTCGACAGAAAACCGGCCGTCACCGCGATGAATACGGACCGCGTTGTTGCCTCCTGTATTTGCGTGTTGTTCATCGCCGATTGAAACCAGCGCAATGAAAAACCCTCCCATACGGCCACCGAGACACCGGCATTGAACGCATAGAACACAAGCGTGGCAATCGGCAGGTACAGCAGGAAAAAGCACAGCATTGCGACAAATACAAAGCCCGGCTGCGAACGGATGGAAAAGCCCTTACCCATGGCCGCCTCCGCCCTTGGAGGCATTGCGCACATAAACCAGGAGCGCCAGCGTCACTACCACCATCAAAGTGATGGATAGCGCGGCACCCAGCGGCCAGTCGCGGCCTTGTCCGAACTGCAATTCAATGAGGTTGCCCAGCATCATGCTCTTGCCGCCGCCAAGCACGCGCGGCGTGACATAGGCGCCCAGCGACGGGATGAAAACCAGAATGGAGCCCGCGATGATCCCGGGGTTCACCAAGGGAATGATGATGCGCCACAACACCTGGAAGCGCGTCGCATATAGGTCATATCCCGCTTCCACCAGCCGGAAATCAATTTTTTCCATGCTGGCATAAAGCGGCAGCACCATCAGCGGCAAATAGACATAGATCATGCCAAACAACACGGCCCAGTTGGTGAACATGATCTGGATGGGGCTGTTGATCAGATGCAGCGCCATTAGTGTGGTATTGATAATGCCTTCATTGCGCAGGACCTCCTGCATCGCAAAGGTGCGTATGAGGATGTTGGTCCAGAATGGAATGGTCACGATAAACAGCCAGGTGTCACGCTGGTGCTGAGGCCGCGTTGCAATAAAATACGCGGTTGGAAAGCCAAAAAACAGGGTGGTTACCGTTGTAACCAGGGACAGGCTTATTGAGCGCCACAGAATGGAAAGATGGGCATCGGCAAAGGTCAGCGTATCGTCAAAGATGTCGCGGCTGAGAAACACATTGAACCAGCCGTCGGATGAAAAATGCCCGAATTTGACATCCCCGTAGTCACCTTTTTCCATAACGGAATAGAGCAGCATGACAAACAGCGGGCCAATGGCCGCCAAGAAAATAATGACAAGCGCCGGAGAGGCCAGCAGCCAGCGCCGGCGGATATCCTGCCTGACGTTGGTTTCGGCGATTTCCCGGGCTGCGGCCATGTCAGTCCTTCAGCACTTGCGCCGCCGAATCTCCAAACATCACGCCAACGGCTTGGCCTGTTTTGAACTCGGTGCCTCCGGAATGATTGTTCTGATGGCGCACAATGAATTCGCCGCCTTTTGAAAGTTTCACGTGATAATGCGTATCCGTGCCGAAATAGACGATGTTTTCAAGCTTTCCCGAAAGCGTTGCCTTCTTTCCAGCGGCAACAACAGTTGCATGTTCAGGCCGCACCACAACCGTCACCCTGCCCGATTGCTTTAAGCCGTCGGCAAGTCCAGCCGTAATTGTGGCGCCAGCATCGAGGGCTATCTTGGCCTGGCCTTTTGCCGATGACACAAGCTTGCCCTCAAGGAAATTTGTTTCGCCAATGAAGTTGGCCACAAAGCGCACCGCCGGCCGGTCATAGATATCGCGAGGACTGCCCACCTGCAAAATCTTGCCCTTTGACATCACCGCGATGCGGTCGGACATGGTGAGCGCTTCTTCCTGGTCGTGGGTCACGAAAATGAAGGTGATGCCCGTTTCGCTTTGCAGGCGTTTCAGCTCGATCTGCATTTCCTTGCGCAGCTTGTAGTCAAGGGCTGAAAGCGGTTCGTCGAGAAGCAGAACCTTGGGTTCAGGCGCCAGCGCCCGCGCCAGCGCCACACGCTGCTGCTGGCCGCCGGAGATCTGGCTGGTCTTGCGGTTCTTCAGTTCTTCCATCTGCACCAGCCGCAGCATCTGCTCGACCCGGGCCTCCACCTGGGCCTTGGGTTTTCCCAGCATTTCCAGCCCAAAGCCGATGTTCTGGCCAACGGTCATGTGGGGAAACAGCGCATAATTTTGGAAGACGGTATTCACCGGCCGCTGGTAGGGCGGAAGCGGCGCGATATCCTGGCCGTAAAGCAGGATCTGTCCGTCCGTGGGGAAATCAAATCCGGCAATCAGGCGCAACAGGGTTGTTTTCCCGCAGCCCGAAGGCCCGAGCAGGGTGAAAAACTCGTTCTCGCCGATCGTGACTGAAACATTGTCCAGCGCCTTGAGACTGTCCTGGCCCGAGCTTTGGAATATCTTTGTTACGCCGACCGCCTCAATGGCGGCCTTGCCAATTGCCAATGAATCCACTCCCCTTCGTCTTGTTCCAGACGATTAAAATTCTATCCTATTGGGAATTTTTCGCCTTGCCAATGGGGCCAATTGCCTATGCTTAAAGCGACCACCCGCCATCAATGACCAGCGCCTGCCCCGTCATGAAGGCTGTGTCGTCGCTTGCCAGATAAACCACCATGTCTGCTATTTCTTCAGGCTGCGCCAGTCGCCCCATGGGCTGTCTGGCGATGAAGGCTGCCTTGGCCTTTTCAAAGTCGCCCTGGGCCCGCATCCGGTCATAGAGCGAAGGTGTTTCCACCGTTCCCGGGCAAATGCAATTGCAGCGTATTCCCTTGGTCACAAAGTCGGTTGCCAGCGCCTTGGTAAGGCCGATCACAGCGGCTTTGCTCGCCCCATAGACAAAGCGGTTGGGCGCCCCTTTGACCGAAGAGGCGACTGAAGCCATGTTGATGACGTTGCCCTTGCCCTTCTTCAGCATGCCCGGCAGATAGGCCTTGATCATGCGGTAATGGGCCTTCACGTTGAGGTCAAAGGAGAAGTCCCAATCCTTCTCTTCGCACTCCAGCACCGTGCCGTGATGCACAAAACCTGAGCAGTTGAACAGGATGTCGATGGGGCCCGTGCGTTTCAACGCCGCATCCACTGCCGATTGCTCCAGGACATTCAGGCCAAAACCCGTGATGCCGGGATGATCCTTGGCAATATTCTTGAACAGGTCCTCCCGGATATCGGTCGCAAAAACCTTTGCCCCCTCCCGCGCCAGCGCAATGGCCGAAGCGCGGCCAATGCCCTGCCCCGCCGATGTGACCAATGCAACGCGACCCTCAAGCTTACCGGCCATGGACTAATTCCCTCATTATGGTTCAAACTCCTGCCTACCTCTAACCCGCGGACGTTGTCTATGACCAGTACCGATCTCGCCTATTGCTCTGCGCACGATGCACTTAGGCTGTTCAAGAGCCGCAAGGCTTCGCCTGTCGAACTGCTCAAAACACTCATCGCACGCAGCCAGAAGTTGAACGGCAAGGTGAATTGCCTGGCCGATTGCTATTTTGAGGAAGCCCTCACCAAGGCAAGAGCAGCCGAAGAAAACTACCAGAAACGTGGGTTCAAACCCCGTGCCCTGGAAGGCATCCCACTGCTGGTCAAAGATGCCCAGCGGGTGAGGGACAAGCGCACCACTCATGGCTCGCTCATCTTCGCTAATAACATCGATGATCACTCGGATCCCCAAATTGAGCGCCTGGAAAAAGCCGGTGCCATTATCTTTGGCCGCACCACGACCCCGGAATTCTGCCTGTCCGGGGTCACCCATTCCAGAATATGGGGCATCACGCGAAATCCCTGGAATCTCGACTATGGTCCCGGCGGCTCGTCGGGAGGCTCCGGTGCGGCGCTGGCCGCAGGTTTCACAACCCTTGCTACCGGAACCGATATCGGCGGCTCCATCCGCATTCCCGCCTCCGCCTGCGGCGTCGTTGGATTCAAACCGCCCCACGGCCGCAATCCCGACGGGCCACCCGCCAATTTCGACCGCTTCAACCACTGTGGCCCCATGACGCGCAGCGTGGCCGATGCCGCGTTGATGCAGAACATCACGTCAGGACCCCATGCCCTTGACCATGACTCGCTGCGCAACCGCGTCAGGCTTCCGTTGAAAGCTGACAGCATCAAGGGCATGAAGATCGCCTTTTCCACTGACTTCGGTTATGTCGAAGTTGACCCGGAAGTGCGCAAGAACACGCTGGCCGCCCTCGAGGTTTTTCGCAGTCTCGGTGCCCAAATCGAAGAGGTTGATCTGGGCTGGACACCGGAGGTCGATCTCGACTGCTTCCACTGGTACAATGCCATGCACTTTGGCCGCCAAACCGTCTGGCATCGGGAACACAATGCTCACCTGATGACCGACTATGCCTTGAAAATGGCCGATGCCGTGGAAAAAAACACTGGGATCAATGATGTCCACAAGACCTGGGAGCGCATCAACACCATGTACCAGACCTTGGGACCAATCCTCGCTAGCCACGATGTGCTAATCTGCCCCACCAACAATCTCGCCGCCGTGAAAGCCGATCACGATCCCTGGGATCAGAACTTCACCATCAATGGCAAAAAGGTCGATGCGGAATACGGGTGGATCATGACCGCCCAGTTCAACATGCTGCACAATTGTCCTGTGTTGGCTGTTCCATCGGGCCACACGGCCCAAGGCATTCCAACCGGCATTCAAATCGTGGGGCGCACCTGGGATGATGCCCGCGTCTTCCGTGCCGGTCATGCTTACGAAAAAGTGCTGGGCGGCTGGTACACCAAGGCGCAGAGACGGCCCGTCATCAGTAGTTGATTTCGTAGACAATTGCGCCGTTGCGGCTGTTCACCTTCAGAAGGTAACGCTGGTAGCCAAGATAGGCCACATACTTGTAGTTGCTGCCACCGCATTCAACGGGACGCACATTGCGGTAGCCGAATTTCCGAAGCTCCCGGCCAACGCCTTCGCACGAACTCACAAGGGGCTCCAGCGCAGGCTCGAAGTAGAAATTCCCGTCTTCAAATTCTTGATCTTCGGTGTCAGCGTGCGGTTTATGATACACACCGCCCTGACCATAGAGCGCCTCATAGCAGTTGGGATCTTCCGGGTAGTAGGAACAGTAGCGGTTGCCCGCTACGGAATGGCTCGCGAAAGCGATGGAACCAATGGCGGCAAGCAATCCTGCAATCAACAAGAACTTCATGGGAAATCCCGATCTGGCCACAGCCTAGTGCTGGACCGGGATTACGGCGCCAGATTGTCCCAATGCAGCTGACTATGTGGCGGGAAAACGCAATTTACCATCAATTGACAAGAGTCTGCCATAAAGTTCCGGCCTCCGGTCGCGGAACACGCCCCAGGTCCGGCGCAGTTCGCTGATCGCCGCCAGATCGAAAGTCTGCAGCCGCACCCCTTCCTCCACCCGGCTCATCTCGGCGAGCCTTTCGCCGTGCTGGTCGGCAATGAAGGACCGGCCATAGAACGTGTCGGCGCGCCCATCGGGTGCCACTTCCCGCCCCACCCGGTTGGCGGCCGCCAGCGGCATGATATTGGCCGCCGCATGGCCGCGCATCGTGTTCTGCCAATGGCTGCTGGAATCGTAATCCGGGTTTCCGGGCTCCGAGCCGATGGCTGTGGGATAAAGCAGGATTTCCGCCCCCATCAGCGCCATGATCCGTGCCGCTTCCGGAAACCACTGGTCCCAGCAGATGCCCACCCCCACCTTGCCTGCGGC
>JBAVOA010000452.1:0-2382 GCA_049691635.1 Aestuariivirga sp.
TTCCGATTGGATGCCCGCCTGCTGAAAAACCGCAATCACCCGCTCGGCTCTGGCACTGCGCGCGTTGTCGATTTCGCCGAACCGGATAAAATTGTTGTTACCGATGTTGCGGATACGCCCCGGTCCCGCCACCCAGCTGAAGGTTCCACAGAGCCCACCGAGCACTGGCCCCGTCCCCAGCTCGGCTGCAAGTTCGTCTGCTGCTTCAACCCCGTTCTGCAACGGAATAATCAAAGTTTCAGGTCCCAACAGCGGTTTCATAGCCGTTGCCGCCTCCTTTACCTGCCAGGCCTTGACGCCGAGCAGGACGAGATCAACCGGGCCAATTTCGGAAACCCTATCGGTCGCTTTTCCGGGATGGATTTTCAACTCGCCTGCAGGCGTTTCCACAATCAGGCCGTGCTGGTTGATCGCCTGGAGATGGGCGCCGCGTGCGATGAAGGTAACATCTTCACCTGCTTTTGCCAGTTGCGCGCCGAAATAACCCCCAGCCCCACCGGTTCCGTAAATCGCAATGCGCATAACGACCTCCGTATTGTGCAGGCGGTGAAATCGGCATCCACCCGCCGAGCGGTTAGTGGTGGCCAAAATGGAGCAACTACCCTTCATAAGGCAAGAGCCCGTTATCACTGACATAATGAGGGCGCGCAACGAGTAACCGTCGAACCACCTTTTTCTCTTGCGCAATAGCGAGTTGCTTTGACTTATCCTACGGAGTGCAATTTCTTGGGAGAAACAGAGTGCTCGCCTGGACCTCACGTAACGATCCAAATCGTTCGGCTCACCGGCACCTCGATCATCGTCTGTAGAGCCCGATGCTGCTGAACAAGGTGCGTCAACGCCACTATCCCAAATGTGCGAACCTTTTGGCTCAGGGTGTAGCGGATTATCTGTGCCAAATGCCTTTGTTCTCTTCGACAAACGTCGAAAATGTGCGTGGCGGGTGGCCGATCACCTGCTCGACTGCCGCTGAAACCGGTGCGGTCTGCCCATTTTGAATAAGGGTATAGATACGCCGGTAATATTCGATCTGGGATTTGGCAATTCCGTTTGAGGTAAGACCCAGCAGATAGTCGGCAAGCGGCGTATCAGTGTGGCGGACTTGATGTCCGGCGGTTTGCCCAATTCTGCCAGCGACCTCGGCGAAGGTTAGCGCTTGCGACCCCGTTAAGGTGTAGGCGCGCCCTGCATGGCCTGAATCCATGAGCGCAGCCACCGCAACATCGGCAATATCGCGGGTATCGAGGAAGCTCACCGGTTGCCCACCCGTTGGAACATTTAACACACCGTTATCGCGAATGGCTTCGAGATAGAAATTGGGTTCCGTAAAATTCTGCATGAACCAGTTGGGCCGAAGAATTGTCCAATCGAACGGCATGGCTTCGACCGCCTTCTCGACTTTTCGTTCATCGGTTGAATCGTCCCGGCTTTCACACCCGATCTCCGACAGAAGGACAATCTGTTTGACTTCGCCCGCCAATTGCAGAAACGATTTTATGGTGGATGCGGGATCTGGGGTCTTAGGCTTGACCAGGTAGATGGCTGAGACGCCGTTCAGGACGCCCAGCCAGCTCGCCTGGTCCGCCCAATCAAAACGGATCACGCGTACGCCAGGCAGGGTTAAGTCCGTAACGTCCCGACCCGCGCCTCGAACCTCAATCCCCGGTTGGCGGGAAAGGGCGGCGGCGACCTGGCGTCCTGTTTTGCCCCGAAAACCTGTGACAAGTACTCTCTTCATCGGCGAATCGCTTGAAACACGAGTGATGTTGGTCGATCTCTGACCGGCTTCTGGAGGCCGAGATTGGCGCGAATTGGCGTCGTTGGCAAGATTCGCCTTGGCGATTGGTGTCGGCCACACTCCAAAGTCATGATGTCTGCTCCAAGCCACCAACGGGCATAACTGCGCGATTAGTTGCGTTGGGTTGGCCGACCTGTAAGCGTCGGCCACATTGTCGTATCAGCCACCTCGAAAAACGTAGTCACGATGGTGGCGACTATAATGTCGGTAATGCCACCAGATTCTCGCTCAATGTGCGCAGGTAAGCGATCATGTCTGCCCAGGTTCTCGACCAACCCATATACCTACATCAGTTGGCCAGCTGGAGCCCTCCAAAGACTGGTCCGATATCCGCAAATCGGCACGAGCGTTCAGCTAAAACTCTGCAACCAGCGCGATTGATATCTTCATTCCCTTCGGGCGGATGGGAAGCTTTGCCCCCTGCCGCGCCGGTGGGTCCTTGGGGAACCACTTGCCCCATTCTTCATTCATTCCTGCAAAGTCACTTTCTTCGCCGAGAATGAAGGTAGCAGTTACCGCCTTGTCTAGCGAACTTCCGGTAGCACGAAGGATGGCCTCAATATTCTTGAGGCACTGGGCTGTTT
>JBAVOA010000453.1:0-3965 GCA_049691635.1 Aestuariivirga sp.
GGAAGTACGAGATCGCGTTGTACATGAACTTAACAATGACCTCCTGCAACTGGTTGGATCCATAGACTTTTCTGAAAAGGGCGAAATCAAGCTAGTTCGCCCATTGGCAGACCGACGTTTCGAAACACCATATGGAGGCAAATACTGGTGGTTAGAGCGTGTGAACCCCAGTATCACGACGACATCAAAGGTGCTCCGGTCGCGCTCTTTTTGGGATAGCGAACCTAACGTTGGTGACGCCCATGTCGGCCCAGACGGTGAGCTTTTGGTTATCACCGAAAGAACAATATCGATCGCAAGCAAGTTAGGGGATATTTCCATTCATCTGGTAGTGGGCACCACTGCTGATGAGATTACCTCGCCGCTTGTCAAATTTCGCAACCGGCTGGTACTGTACCTCTCGCTCATCGGGCTTGCCTTGATGGCTGCGGCATGGGCACAAGTCTCGGTTGGCCTTAAGCCCTTGCAAACACTTCGCGAGCAACTTTCCGAACTCCACACCAGCCAGGCAAAGCAACTCGAGGGAGAATTTCCAACAGAAGTGGAACCTCTCATTTTGGAGTTCAACAACGTGCTCAAGCTGCGCGACCGGTCACTCGAGCGCGCCCGCCATCGGGCTGGAGATTTGGCGCACGGGCTCATGACGCCACTCACGATTTTGGCTACCGTTGCCCGTGATCTCAACAAGCGCAAGCTCAGCAAGCAGGCATTTGCTATTGACAGTCAGGTTGAAACTATGCGCAGGCATGTTGAAAGAGGTCTTGTCCGTGCCCGACTCGCCACGGGACGCGGCCATGAACTCACGGGCCTCGCCGAGGCGATCGACGCTGTGTTGGCAACGCTCCGGCGTTTACCAGAAAACAAAGAAATTTGCTGGATCAGCAGCGTTCACGCCGAGGCATTGGTGCCGATTGAGCGTGATGACCTCCTTGAGCTCCTCGGAAATCTTCTCGACAATGCGCGCAAGTTTGCAAAATCCCGGGTTCAAATTGGCTTTAATGGCCAGCGCCTGCTGATTGAGGATGATGGGCCAGGTGTCGCGGAAGGAGAATTGGCTAAGATTCACCAACGCGGCAAGAGATTGGATGAGAGCAAGAAGGGCTTTGGCCTGGGCCTGGCAATTGTTGAAGACATTGCTGATCTCTACGAACTGAAATTGTCCTTTGGCCGATCGGCTTTAGGCGGACTTCAAGTTGCAGTGGATCTACGCCGCGAGGGCGGATGAATTCCCAGGCAGAAAGGCGCGTTTTCCTTCCAAAGACCAGAAGTGTGAGTTCTCACGCGCCCGTACTTTGTCCATGAAGTTTGACGCCTTTCAGAAGTGCTGCTTCCGTACGATTCTTCACAGCAAGCTTTCGGAACATGGGCGTTATATAGTGCTTGACTGTCGCTTCCGACAGCTTGAGTTTCTTGGCGATGTCGGCGTTGGGAAGGCCTTTCTGGATGAGCGCCAAAATCTGCTTTTCCCGCCGTGTCAGCAGTGAATAAGAACTGTCGGCTTTCGGTGCAGACTCTGTATTGCTATCAATCTCCGAAAAAAGCTTTGCTGCAAGCTCTGGCGCCACATGTTTGCTGCCCGCATGAACTCGCTTAATTATCGATACGAGGTCATCACCAATTACACCTTTGAGAACATAACCGCTGGCCCCACTCATCATTGCCGTTCTTACATTTTCCAAATTGTCGTATACCGAGAGGATCAGGATTTTTGTTGATCTATTTAGTTTCACAATACGTTCAACGGCCGTTAATCCATTGCCAGGCATGTTGACATCAATCAGCATAACATCCGGACTCATCGACTGGGCGATTTCCAGGGCTTCTTCGGCATTCTCCCCCTCGCCCACAATCTCGAAATCGATACACTCGCCAAGAGTTTCCCTCAATCCTCGTCTAATGAGATCGTGATCGTCAACAAAAGCAATCCTTATTCGACTTGCCATTCCATTCAGTCCCTATTTACGTCGGCTTCGCAAATCTTGCCCTAATTATAGTACCACCAGATGGAGGTGACAAAATCTCAAAGCTTCCTCCAATTGCCTCTACTCGTGATCTCATACCAAGCAATCCGAGTCCTCTCGCTTTAGTACTTCTCTTTGTAATTCCTCCACCCAGGTCAAGGACCGATATCTCGACGCCATCGGAGCATCTTAGCATAACCTTCTGCCCTTTGCCTCCGGCGTGCTTAAAGGCATTGTTTAAGCTTTCCTGTACCAGCCTATATGCACAGATCTTGAGCGCCGTGGTTGTACCTACACAGGCTGAATCCAACAGAATTTCTACTTTACTTTGTGTGCGGCCTTCGTGTGCCTTGACAGCAAGTGCAATAGCTTCGTTGATCGTGGCCTGCTCCAGTTCTGGCAGCATAAGGCCGGTTGACGCATTGCGAACATCTCTTAACGTGTCACCCAGAATACGGCTTACGTTCTTCAGTTCTACCTCGCCAGCTTTGTCCTTGCGGAGGAAACGATGAAGTTTTGACAATTTCATTAAGACATAAGCCAGCATCTGCGCGGGCCCATCGTGCAAGTCGGAACCCACTTGCCGCAGTACGCGTTCGTTGGTGTTGGCCACATTCTCATTGGCCTTTCGCAAGCTTGCCTGCAGGCCCTCATTGCGCAGGACCAGGCCCTGAAGCTCGTATACCTGTCGGGCAAGCATTTGCTGTTGCTGCACAATTGTGCGACTACCTCGGGCAACTATGCCCGACAGCAACAAAACCATCAGACCAGTGACTCCAATTACTATTGCCCAACTTGTCAATGTGGCTTGCCAGACGTCTCTGCCAAGCTGATTGCCGTTGGCATAAAATTCCGAGATCGCAACAATCTCACGCGATTTGGATTCGCGCACTGGCGCATAAACCTCCAACAGTTCCTTGCCCTCAGATCTTTCGTGAAAATCTTCTGCATGAGGCACACTTTCGAAATTCGCGCCAAACTCGCCAGACAGCGCCTTCTTAAAATCCTCCGAAAGTGGAAATTTCTTGCCAATCATGTCATGAAATGAACTGTATATTATTGTGCCATCCGTCTTCCAGACTTTCATCGAGACAATACGTGAATCGGCGCGTGAAACCGACAGCAAGTTGTCGAGTTTTTCCTGTGATGCCAATGACAGCCCACCGGAGGACCGGATTTCAGCAACAAGCGGAGCAAGCAGGCCATCCATGTAAATGACAATAGCTGCTGCCGTATTTCGCGTTACCGCCTCGCTGATTTGGTTGGAAATCCACCATCCGATTGTCAGCATCCCGGGGACAAGGACTGTCGTCGCTACTGTCATAAACTGACGCGCTAGGCTTAATTTGGACCATTTTTTCTGCAGATTGGCAAACATGAGTTCTGGACTTTACACCAGAGCGGCAGTTTTCTGCAAACCTGACCGGGCGGCATGGCCCGGTAACCTAATGAACGATGGCATCAAATCAGAATTCGTACCTGTATCCTGCCGTTGCCAATACGTCGAGATTCCAGGTTGCGTCAGTTTCAGTCAACAACTCTTCGAGACGCGCGCCAACCTCTACATCGAAGCTCCATTTCTTGTTGAGTCGGTAACGCGTGGCGATACTCGGCATAATGAGATACTGTGTACGATCAGCATCTTTGGAATCGCGCATGCTGAGACGGAGTCTTGGACTGACGCGCAAGTCATCAGTTACCGGAAAACGTAGAAAGGCGTCTGCCATGTACAACGAACTTGCCTCGCTGTCCGAATAACGCAAGGCAAAGGTGAGTGTATCGTTCTCCTTGAAGACGTTGGAACCTGTAAGTTGTGTGGAGGCGTAGTACTCGATCCCAGGATCGGGTATCTCGTCAACACCACCTGACGCTGGCGTGCCAGAATAATCAGCTATCGTTCCGTCAATCGACAATTGCCAATCTGCATTCAACTGCTGACTGCCGCCGATCGTCAGAGTCGTTGACGTTGCCGTTCGATCGGTAGCAAGTTCCTCAACGCTGTCC
>JBAVOA010000454.1:0-8757 GCA_049691635.1 Aestuariivirga sp.
GCATTGCGGAGCGCAATGGAGGCCGTCGATGAAAAGGCGGATTTGATCTGGGTGGTGTCGGCGGTGAGGCGGGATACGACTTCGCCGGTCTTCTGGAATTCGTAGAATGCGGGGCTGAGCTTCAGCAGGTGTTCGAACAGGGCATCGCGCACGTCGGCCACGATTTTTTCACCAAGCCACATGACGAAATAGAATCGCACGGCAGAGCTCACCGCCAACAGCAGGACAACGGCGATCATCCCCCCGAAGTACTGGTTGACCAGTGTCGCGTTGGCCGCGGTAAAGCCGAAATCGATGATACGGCGCACGGCAATGGGCACGATCAGGGTGGAGCCTGAGGCGAGCGCCAGGGCAATGAGGGCCATGGCGATCTGCGGTTTATAGCGGGTGAGGAAAGGGGTAAGCCGCGCCAGCGGTTTGAGGCTCTTCCGGCCCGGGTCTTTTTGACTGTTTTCCGCCATTTTGGCCTACTTGCCTCTCATTTGGGCTTCCTGTATAGAGCGCAACCGAAACTTGACAATAGTTACCGTGCGCGGCTTTTCGTGCCAGACCAGAGAGATTTTACGATGAAAGAAGGCATTCACCCGGACTATCACACCATCAATGTTGTGATGACCGATGGCAGCAAATTTGTGACCCGCTCAACCTATGGCAAGGATGGCGACACGCTTTCCTTGGATATTGATCCCAAGTCCCACCCGGCCTGGACCGGCGGCACCCAGACAATCCTTGACCGTGGCGGACGTGTTTCGCGCTTCAAGCAGAAGTTCGGCTTTCTCAACAAGTAAGAAGCCTTGTACTTATGAACAAAGCCCAGCTAGTAAGCTGGGCTTTTTGTTTTGATTCAACGGATGCGTGAGGAACTATCCCCGCGCGACCTTCAGCATCGAGGCGAGGCGGTCAATCTGGTCGTTCACCGGGCTTGGGCCGGGCTGGGCAACGGTTGTCTGGGCGCTGATCATGCTGTCGAGCTTCTGGATGCGGCCATGCAGGGCGAGAGAACGCTCGACCAGGGCTTTCAGGGAGTCGGGCAGGGTGTCAGCGCCGGTAAGATCGTGGCCTTTGCCGATGTCGCTCAGGCTGATGCGGTGGTTTTCCTTATGGGCATCCTCAACCGTCAACTCGCCCGCGCCGATGGCACGCTGCAGCAGCAGCCATGAGGCAAGCTGCATGAGGCGGGTGGTGAGGCGCATGCTTTCGGTCGCGTAGGCGATGGCCCCATGGCGCTCAAGGACGCGGGCATCAAGACGGCCGGGGCCATCGAGATAATTTGCGGTTTCCTCGACCAGGGACATGCCTTCCTTGAACACCTTCTCAAACTGCTCGGAGGAGGTGAACTTGGTAAAGAAATTTACCGTTGCGACATTGCCGGACGAACTCTGCATGCCTAATGACCCCTTACTCAAGCCTTGAAAATTTTACCCACCAGGCGGGCCGATCATGGCGCTTGCACCAATTCCGGTCAATATCCAGCGCGCAAATAGTTGTGAGACAGGGCAAAGCAATATCGGGGCCAAAAAAAAGCCACGTAAAAACGTGGCTTTGAGTTCTAACAGGGAGGCGTCAAACAGAGTGGAAAAGTGCCACTCGGAGAATCCAAAAGACTGGATTACGGGTACTATATGTAAACAAAATATATTACCAAATGGTTAACGTTATTAACCTAAGTCCGGAAAAATGCGTCAGCGGCGCTGCGGCTTGCCTGTTTCCTGGCGATTTCGGCCCTCAACCGCGTGATCTCGGAGTCCAAAGCCTGAATGCGCTGTTCCAATTCGGCCACGGAAATGGCATCGAGATTTTCGCCGATAACCATGTTGGCCGGCTTCTTGGGGGCGTCATCAAGGTCCATGGCTGCGTTTCCTTCTGGTACCCTTTCATTTTGCCATTGCCGGACCGGGTTCCGCAACCCATTGTGCAGGAAAATGGAGATCGGGCATGAAAGCCATTGAAATCAAAGCGCCGGGTGGACCGGAAGTCTTGCAAATTGCGGAGTTGCCAATGCCGCAACCCGGCAAAGGGCAGGTGCTTGTAAAGGTGCATGCGGCAGGCGTGAACCGGCCTGATATTCTGCAGCGCCAGGGAGGTTATCCGCCGCCGCCCGGAGCACCGTTGACGCCGGGACTGGAGATTGCCGGCGAGGTGGTGGCCCTGGGCGAGGGCGTTCTGCGCTACAAGACTGGCGACCGGATATGCGCGCTGGTGCCTGGCGGGGGCTATGCTGAATATTGTGTGGTGGCCGAGGACAACGCCTTGCCCGTGCCGTCTGGTTTCTCAGTGGTTGAAGCAGCGGCCATTCCGGAAACCTACTTTACGGTGTGGACCAATGTATTCGACCGGGGCCGTTTGCAGGCCGGAGAAACCATCCTGATCCATGGCGGCTCCAGCGGCATCGGCACAACCGCCATTCAGCTCGCCAAGGCCTTCGGGGCAAAGGTTATCGTGACAGCGGGCAGTGATGAAAAATGCCAGGAGTGCATAGGACTGGGCGCCGACGTGGCAATTAACTATCGCAGCCAGGATTTCGTTGAAGAGCTGAAAACGCGCGGCATCGCGCCTGATGTCATCCTCGACATGGTGGGCGGCGACTATGTGGCGCGTAATCTCCGCTGCGTCGCCATGAACGGACGCATCGTGAATATCGCCTTTCAGAAGGGATCGAAGATGGAGATTGATCTCTTGCCTCTGATGCTCAAGCGCCTCACACTTACCGGCTCAACGCTCCGTCCACGAAGTGTTGCCGAAAAGGCAGAGATCGCCAGGTCCCTTGAAGCCAGGGTCTGGCCCCTTTTTGCGGCAGGAAAGTGCAAGCCGGTGATTTTCAAAAGCTTCCCGCTTGCGCAGGCCGCCGAAGCGCACCGTTTGATGGAGTCCAGCCAGCATGTGGGCAAGATCGTACTTACCCTTTAAAACGCGTTGCATCTTTTGAGCGCAACGCCTATATAGCTCGCATTCCCAAGCGTATTTGTCATGTTGTTACGGAATCCCAGGCGGTTCCGAAGGAGCGAAAAAACTATGTCCAATGCCCCGTTGATGCCCAAGGCCACCGCCGTCTGGCTGGTGGAAAACACCGCGCTGACCTTCCGCCAGATTGCCGACTACTGCAATTTGCACGAACTGGAAGTGAAGGGCATTGCCGATGGCGACGTGGCCACCGGCATCAAGGGCCTTGACCCGGTGACCGGCGGTCAGCTGACCCGCGATGAAATCCAGAAGGGCGAGGCCGATCCAAACTACGCTTTGAAAATCCTGGTCTCGAAGGTCAATATTCCGGTGCAGAAATCCACCGGCGGTCCGCGCTATACGCCGGTGTCGCGCCGGGGCGAACGTCCCGATGCCATCATGTGGCTGCTGCGCAATCATCCGGAATTGCCCGAGTCAACCGTCATGAAGCTGGTCGGCACCACGAAGACAACAATTGCCGCCATCCGCGACCGTACCCACTGGAACGCGAGCAACATCAAGCCGGTTGATCCGGTGTCGCTCGGGCTGTGCTCGCAGCTGGAGCTGGACTTTGCGGTCCAGAAGGCAGCGCGCAAGGCGGGCAAAGGCCAGGTTGCCGACGCGGCACCGGCTCGCACGCTCATTCCTGCCGCTGAAGTTGTGGGAACCGCGGCAAATGTTGCAGCTGTTGCAGCGGCTGCTGCCGAAACCGAAAAAGCGGTTACCGCAGAATCGGTGAAGAATGATGACAAGCAGTACAATGCCGACTCGGTGTTTGCGAAGCTCAAGGGCCTGAAGCTGGAGCCGAGCGAAGAATAATGCGTATCCTTATCGTCGGCACAGCAGGCAATGTCGGCAAGGCAGCAGTTGCGGAACTCAAGCCGCGCCATGAGGTGATTACGGCTGGCAGATCTTCAGGCGATATCCGCGTCGACCTCATGGATGCGGCTTCCATCGGTGCCATGTATGAAAAACTGGGCAAGCTTGATGCGGTTGTTGCCTGTGCGGGGCATGCCCATTATGGGCCATTGGCCACCATGACGGAAACCCAGTTCATGGTTGGACTAAAAGACAAGCTCATGGGACAGGTGAACCTTGTCCTGCTCGGCACGCGGCATGTCAACGACCGTGGCTCGTTCACGCTGACCAGCGGCGTGGTGGACCGTGACCCCATTTTGAAGTTTGCCAATGCGGCCACGGTGAATGCGGCGCTGAAAGGGTTTGTAACCTCCGCTGCCATCGAGCTGGAGCGCGGCATCCGCATCAATGTCGTGAGCCCTGGGCTGCTGGAAGCGTCGGCGAAGAAATACGAAGGACTCTTTCCCGGCCATGAAACCGTATCATCGGCGCGCGTGGGGCTTGCCTATGCCAAGAGTGTCGAAGGTGCCGTGACGGGCCAGGTCATCATCATCGGCTAAGGCTGATCATTCCTTCACGGCTACGGTGTAATTCAGGGGCATGCGGCCGCCGTCGGCGTAGATGGTTTGTCCGGTGACGTAGCTTGCATCATCGGAGGCCAGAAACACCGCGATAGCGGCAATCTCCGACGGCTGGCCGACGCGGCCCATGGGGGTGCGCGACATCACCCGCGTCATGGCAGTCTTGTCGTTCACCACACCCTTGAGCATGTCGGTCATGATGGAGCCGGGACCAATGGCGTTCACGCGAATGCCATGGGGCGCGAGCGAGATCGACGTGGCGCGGGTCAATTGCGAGACGCCGCCTTTGGCCACGCAGTAACTGACAATTGCCGGGATGGCGAGCGTGTCATTCACCGAAGACATATTGATGATTGAACCGGCAGGTTTTCCCGCTGCCACCTGTTTGACCATTTCCCGGGCGCAGGCCTGCAGCATGAGAAAGGAGCCCTTGAGATTGATGGCGATGACCCTGTCGAAATCCACTTCGCTGGTCTCGAGAAAATCGCCGCTCATATTGATCGCGGCATTGTTCAACAGGATATCGACCGAACCATATTTTTTCACGACCGCGGCAACGGCTGCATTGACGTCGCCGGATTTGGAAACATCACAATGGAGGTAGGTTGCGCCAAGCCGCCTGGCTTCGGCGGTGCCAGTTTCATCCAGCACATCGGCGATCACGACGTGTGCACCTTCCGCCACAAAGTGTTCGGCGCAGGCAAGGCCAATGCCACGGGCGGCGCCAGTGATGATGGCGATACGGTTCTTGAGTTTCAAAATGCGCTCCTAGTGGATGTAGAAATTTCCGCTGTCTGATTCCAGCATCAGGGATGCGATGCTCAGATGGCGCGGGCGGCTCAAGGCAAAGAGTGCCGATTCAACAATATCGCGATTGGTGGGCCACGATGTCTCGGGCGGTGTGGCGTTCCAGGCTGCCGTATCAAGCGGAGAAATATCCAGGATATTGGGCGGATAGATTCCGGTTACCCGCACATGCCTGCCGCGCAATTCCTGGCGCAATGCATCGGTCAATCCGGCCTGGGCATGTTTCGAGGCGATGTAGGCGACGGAGGCCCCCTGGAGCGGGGTGTTGTGGATGCCGCTGGTGGAAACAATGTTCAGGATATCGCCGGCCCCGGATTTTTCGAGCAGGGGCAGGAGCCCCCGGGTCAGCAGCAAGGTGCCGGTGACATTGCCGGTGATGGTGTTGGCGATGGCGTAGGCATCGTGGCTGTCCATGGGGCCGGGAAGCCATTGGGCCGCATTGTTGATGAGGATATCGAGAGGGGTGCCTTCATCGCGCATCCGCTTGGCGGTGAGGGTCACCTGGCTGATGTCTGCCATATCGATGTGGAGTGTTTCAGGGCGCTTGCCGGTGCGCAGCTTGATGGAGCCTGCCAGTGACGCGAGGTTTTCCATGTTGCGGCCGGTCATGATGACATCAGCACCGGCATCGGCGAGGCAAACGGCAAAAGCCGCACCCAGTCCCCGCCCGGCGCCGGTCACGAAAATGCGTTTTCCCTTCAAGCTCATGGCCGGAACCTAACCCAAATCCCGCGGATTAGTAAGTGTCTGCGGCGTGGACCCGGTTGCCAAACACCGCGATGATGAGCGAGGCCAGGACAATGAGCCAGAAGGCGTGGCCGAGACCGGTCAGTTGGGCTGCAAAGCCGATCAGGGGAGGGCCCGCGAGGAAGCCAGCGTAGCCCAGCGTGGTGACGGCGGCGATGCCGCGTCCTGGCGCATCGGGCTCCAGCCTGCCGCCGCCGGCAAACAGGACGGGTGCGATGTTGCCAATGCCAATTCCGGCCAAGGTGAAGGCAACCAGCGCAATGAGGAATGACGGAACGCTGACGGCGATGGCGATGCTCAGCGCGGTCAGAAGGGCGCTTGAAACCACCATGCGAACCGCGCCAAATTTCTGGCGCAGCCAATCGCCGGTGAAGCGTGAAGCCGCCATGCCACCGGCAAAAAAGGCGTAGGCAAGGGCTGCAGTCCCGGCATCGACGCTGAATTCCGTCCGGAAGTAAATGGCGCTCCAGTCGAGGACCGAGCCTTCGGCCATCAGAGCCAGAAAACAGAGGAAGCCCAAACCAATGGTCGCCTTTGTGGGCCAGCCGAAATGGCTATCCGACAATCCCTTGTCGATGGCACGGGGCATCAGAAATTGTACGGCGATCAAGAGCAAAACCAGACAGGCAGCGGCTGCAAGCGCGATATGGGAAAATTCACTGACATGCTTCACGGCCCAGGCCCCCAGAAAGGCCCCTATCATGCCACCCACGCTGAAACCGCCGTGGAGTTTGGACATGATCGGGCGTTTCAAGGCTCTTTCAACGGCGATGCCGTGGGCATTCATGGCAACATCCATGCTGCCGATGAAAGCGCCCAGGAGATAGCCCGTGATGACAAAGGCGATGAGGGTTGGTGACATGACCGGGCCGGTGAAGGCAAGGCAGAATAACGCTCCGGTGACCACAACCACCCGGGCGCTGCCGTAGCGATTGATCATGGCGCCGGTCAGGGGCATGGCGGTCACAGCCCCCGCGGCGATGGCAAGGAGCGCCAGGCCGAACACGGCCGGCCCCACATCCAGGCGTTCTTTGGCCAGGGGAATGTGCGGCACCCAGGAGCCCACCATGATGCCGTGGAGCAAAAAAACTGTGAAGGTGGCCCAGTTGGCCTGGGCCGGTGTGTTCGGTTGCATTGAATTCCCTGCGTTGATTCAGGTCTGATTAGCTTGGGGTGGGCCAAATACCAAGGCTTGTCGGTGGCGGGAAGGCATGCGCTGGACAAATGGGTTTAACCCGCCATTCACCATTTGGGGTTCATTGGCTTAACCGAAAATAAGGGCGTTCTGGAGATAGTGGCCACCAACTGGGGTTGGGGTTGTGAATGACGGATGTACCTGCAGCTACGAGTCCAGAAGCGGGTGTTTTACCCGCCAACGGGTTCTTGAGCCTGTTGCGGCAGGGCAACCTGGCACACGGAATTTATTGGGTCCTCATTGCTGCCGATTTAGCCGTCTATTTCATTGTGCATTGGCTTCGCCCCGATGTCATTCCGACCAATCTGCTGGCTGGAGGATTGCTTGTATTTGCTGGCTCTTTGCCCATCATGTTTATCTGTCTTGTCATGCTGCGCCTCTATCATGTTGCCCATAACATAAGGCCGGAGCGACCGGCATTGGTGCTGCTCAAGGACTTGAAAGACTTCCTGCTGCACCCGCAACGCATGGCAAATGGCCTGCCGATGCTCCTGATTATGGTCATTTTTGGCCTTGTGTTTGCGGATGTTCAAGGCAAAATCCTGACGTTGAACCCATCGACCTGGGATTCCTATTTTGCAAACATGGATAGTGTTTTGCATTTTGGCTATCAGCCCTGGCAACTGCTGCAGCCTGTCCTGGGTTATGGTCCGGTAACCTTCCTGATCAACATCAACTACAGTGTCTGGTATTTGGTGATGTGGATGTTTTTCATGTTTTTTGGCTTTGCCTCCGAGCAAAACGTCTTGCGGACACGTTTTTTCTTATGTTTCATGGCCACCTGGACTATCGGTGGCGGAGTGCTGGCCACGGTCTTCTCTTCCGCCGGCCCTTGTTATTATTCGCGGCTTGGCCTTACGCCAGATCCCTACACTGATCTCATGGCCTATCTCCGGAACGTGAATGAGACGCTCCCGGTATGGGCGATTGGAATTCAGGATGCATTGTGGGAGGGGCACCTGAGCCGAACGCCGCTGAGCGAGATTTCCGCAATGCCTTCCATGCATAATTCTTCAGCACTTTTATTCGCCCTTGTCGGCTTTCAGGTTAACCGCTTCTGGGGGTGGATGCTGACAGTCCATGCAGCACTGATTTTTATCGGTTCAATTCATTTGGCGTGGCATTATGCGGTGGATAGCTATTTCGTCTGGGGACTCACCCTGGTGATCTGGTATACCATGGCGCCGGTTTCAAGGTGGTGGCACCACAGCCCGGCGCAAGAAGAATTTGATCGTATGCTGGCGGCAGGCACCTAAGCACCGAATCGTGGAATTTACCTGCCGTTCATCTGACGGGTTCAATGATGTAACCCAAAACAAGGGCGTCCTGAGCATAGTGGGTGCCGCGTGGCCAAAGGGTAGTGGAAGATGCAAAGACCTGTTGCGGTTGCTGGCTTGGGGACGGGGGGCAAAGACGCCAACGGACTTCCAGCGCTTCTGCGGAAAAGCCTTTCGGCCCACGCCCTCTTCTGGCTGATCGTGGTCACCTATTTCGCCAGCTTTCTGGCACTTCTGCAATTGCGTCCGGATATCGCCCCGTTGGATTTCCTGGTAACGGCCAGCGGCTTTCTTCTGGCATCGGTTCCGGTCATGCTGTTGAGCCTTGTCTTCATGCGGGTCTATCATATCG
>JBAVOA010000455.1:0-1635 GCA_049691635.1 Aestuariivirga sp.
GTTCCACACAGGATGGCGAAGTCAAGATGTCGTAGCTGCGAGGGTGGGGGAACTCGACCGAAATCGTGTCGATGATGCGGCCTGGCCTTGCCGACATCACATAGACTCTTTCACCAAGGAACAGCGCTTCATCAATGTCGTGGGTGACGAACAAAACCGTCTTCAGGTTCTTCTCCCAAACGCCGAGCAGGAGCTCCTGCATCACCGTGCGGGTCTGGCTGTCCAGGGCACCGAAGGGTTCATCCATCAGTAGGATTTTTGGATCATTGGCCAGCGACCGGGCAATCGCCACGCGCTGTTTCATGCCGCCCGACAGTTGTTTGGGGTAGGCGTTCTCAAAGCCGTTGAGACCCACGGCGTTCACGTAATATCTGGCCCGGTCATCCCGCTCCCTAGCGGCAACATTCTTCAATCCCAGGCCAAACTCGACGTTCTGGAGAACCGTGAGCCAAGGAAACAGGGAGTAATTCTGGAACACCATGCCGCGTTCGGCACCCGGCTCCTCAATGGTCTGCCCGTCGAGCTTGCATTGACCGCCCGTTGGCTCCTTCAGCCCTGCGATAATATCCAGAAGGCTCGACTTGCCGCAGCCTGACGGGCCAACGATCACCGCAAACTGCTTGTCGGGAATTTGCATGGACAGGCTGTTGAGGGCAACGACATCATCACCTTTGCGGGATTTGAAGGCGAGACTGACGTTTTCAATTGAAACTGCACCCACGATGGCCTCTCCCTACCGCTGTCCGGCCCAAGGCAGCCAAACGGCCTTGATCCACTTGAATATCTGGTCGGTGACCATGCCGAGAAATCCGATGGCAAGGATCGCCACGAAAATCGTGTCGGCGTGAAGGCCGCGCATGGCCTGCATGCTCATGTAACCAAGGCCCGAGGTTGAGGCGACAAGCTCGGCCACAACAAGATAGGTCCAGGCCCAGCCCATGGTCACACGGAGAACATCCATGACGCCCGGCAAGGTGGCTGGCAGAAGCACTTTCGTCACCACCTGGCGACGGCTCGCACCAAGCGTATAGCCTGCATTGAACAGCTCTTCGGGCACCTGGGCCGAGACATCGGCAAACATCACGATCTGCTGGAAGAAGGTGCCGATGAAGATGACGGCGACTTTTTCCTCGAGGCCGATCCCGATCCACAGGATGAGAAGTGGAATCATCGATGTCACGGGAAGGTAACGGGTAAAATTCACCACGGGTTCGAGCGCTGCGGCGACAATCCGGAAACTGCCCATCATGATGCCGAATGGTATGGCAATGATCGAGGAGAGCAGGAAACCGAGATTAATCACTACGAGGCTTGCCCATGCATGCTTGAACAGGCTGCCGTCAGCAATCACCTTCCACAGTGCAAGAAGAACCTTGTGGGGCGGCGGACAGAAAGTCGTGTCGACCAATCTTCCATAGGTGATGGCACACCAGAACAGCAGAATGAGCCCGGCCACCAGACTGCCCGCACTCAACCCCAGCGCAGGGGAAATGTCCCGGCGCGGGGTCAAGGCCTTCATCAGGGAAGATTGACCTTTGCCCATGTCAACTATCCGTTGATGAAGGAATAGTCGATCATGTCTGCTGGTTTCACGTCAACCTGGATGCGGTCGAAGCTCTTCCAGATGTCCAGTGC